>NZ_JTLA01000189.1:0-243 GCF_000799055.1 Ensifer sp. ZNC0028 | reverse complement strand
GGTTGAAGGAGTAGCGCAGGCACATGGCAAAGGAGGCGATCATCGCGATCGGGTTGGCAATGCCCTTACCGGCAATGTCCGGGGCCGATCCATGCACCGGCTCATAGAGCGCCTTGCGCTTGCCGCTGACACCGTCCGGCGCGCCAAGCGAGGCCGAGGGCAGCATGCCGAGCGAACCGGTGAGCATGGCGGCCACGTCCGACAGCATGTCGCCGAACAGGTTGTCGGTGACGATGACGTCGA
>NZ_JTLA01000188.1:0-16510 GCF_000799055.1 Ensifer sp. ZNC0028 | reverse complement strand
GCGGATAGAGCGCATAGGACTGGAACACCATGGCGATGCCGCGCTTGGCGGGCGCCACGTGGCCGACTTCCGTGCCGTCGATCTGCACGCTGCCTGAGGTCGCGTCCTCGAGACCGGCGATGGTGCGCAGCAAGGTCGACTTGCCACAGCCGGACGGGCCGACGAAGATGACGAATTCGCCGTCCTTCACCTCGAGGTCGATGCCTTTCAGCACCTCATGGCTACCGTAGGCCTTGCGGATGGATTTGAGTTGAAGCGATCCCACCTGGTTGCCCCCTTTAAAGTTTGACTGGTCTGCCGGTGCGCACGCTTTCGTCTGCGGCAAGGCAGATGCGGAGCGACTGCACGGCGTCGTTCATGTGACGGTCGAGGTCGATGTTTTCGCGAATGGCCTTCAGCACATAGGCCTGTTCGCGGTCGCAGAGTTCCTGGTGGCCGGGTTCGCCGTCCATCTTCAGGTCCTCGTCGGCTTTGAGGAATCGGCCGTCGGGACCGGTTTCGGCATTGTGCAGCCGGATCACCGCGGTCTTGGTGTGCATGTCGATGTCGTCGGACTTGGCATTCTGGTCCATGACGATCGACACCGATCCCTTCGGCGACATCACGTCCTTCACGAAGAAGGCGGTCTCCGAGATCATCGGTCCCCAGCCGGCTTCGTACCAGCCGGCCGACCCATCCTCGAAGATCACCTGCAGGTGGCCGTAATTGTACATGTCGGGCGCGATCTCGTCGGAGAGGCGAAGCCCCATGCCGCGCACTTCCACCGGCTTGGCGTCGGTGATCTGGCACATGACGTCGACATAGTGCACGCCGCAGTCGACGATCGGCGACGTCGTCTTCATCAGCGACTTGTGCGTCTCCCAGGTCGGTCCGCTCGACTGCTGGTTGAGGTTCATGCGGAAGACATAGGGGCCGCCGAGCTTGCGCGCTTCGGCGATCAGTCGGATCCACGAGGGGTGATGACGAAGGATGTAGCCGATCACCAGCTTGCGGCCGTGTTTCTTCGCCGCCGCGACGACGCGCTCGGCGTCGGCGACGGTGGTCGCGAGCGGCTTTTCGACGAAGACGTCGGCGCCGGCCTCGAACGCCATGACCGCAAAGTCGGCATGGCTGTCCGAATAGGTGCAGATCGAGCAGAGATCCGGCTTAAGTTCGGCCAGCGCCTTCTCGAAGTTCGGATGGATTTCGTAGCCGGCAAGTTCTTCCGGCAGCGGCACCTTGGAGCGGTTGACGAGGCCGACGATCTCGAAGCCGGGATTGTTGTGATAGGCGAGCGCATGGCTGCGCCCCATGTTGCCGAGCCCCGCGACGAGGACCCGGACCGGTTTGCTGCTTGCACTCACTTGACTGCTCCTGCCGTGATGCCGCGGATCAGTTGCCGCGAGAAGATGACGTAGAGGACGAGAACCGGAAGGATGGCGAGCGACAGCGCCGCCAGAACCGCGTTCCAGTTGGTGACGAACTGGCCGATGAAGATCTGCGAGCCGAGCGTCACCGTCTTGGTCGCTTCCGCCGGCGCGAGGATCAGCGGGAACCAGAGGTCGTTCCAGATCGGGATCATGGTGAAGACCGCGACCGTTGCCATGGCCGGCCGGACGAGCGGCAGAACCAGGCGGAAGAAGATCGAGTATTCCGACAGCCCGTCGATGCGTCCGGCATTCTTCAGGTCATCGGAGACCGTGCGCATGAACTCCGAGAGAATGAAGATCGCCAGCGGCAGGCCTTGGGCGGTATAGACGAGGATCAGCGCCGTCAGCGTGTTGACGAGGTTGGCAGCGACCATGCCCTGCAGAATGGCGACGGTGCCGAGGCGGATCGGGATCATGATGCCGATCGCGAGATAAAGCCCCATCAGCGTGTTGCCGCGGAAGCGGTATTCCGACAGCGCGAAGGCGGCCATCGCCCCGAAGAGCAGCACCAGCGCGATCGAGACGATCGTGACGATGAAGCTGTTCTGGAAATAGGTGGCGAAGTCGCCCTGGCCGAGGACCGTTTCATAGCCGATCAGGCTGAAGGTCTGCGGTGTCGGGATCGTCAGCGGCGCCCGGAAGATCGCGTTGCGATCCTTGAACGAGTTGATGATCGTCAGGAACACCGGGAACAGCGAGATGAGCGTGTAGGCGATGAGCGCTGCATGCACGAAGCCGGTGCGGAGAAATGAATCGCGTGCTTTCGACATCTCCGGTCTCCTCAGAACTGGTAGCGGCGCATGCGGCGCTGAATGACGAAGAGGTAGAGCGAGACGCCGGCGAGGATGATGAGGAACATCACCGTGGCGATCGTCGCGCCCATCGAGCGGTCGCCGAGCTGCAGCTGGAAACCGAAGAAGGTGCGGTAGAGGAGCGTGCCGAGAATGTCGGTCGAGCCATCCGGGCCGGCAAGCGCGCCCTGCACCGTGTAGACCAGGTCGAAGGCGTTGAAGTTGCCGACGAAGGTCAGGATCGAGATGATGCCGATCGCCGGCAGGATCAGCGGCAGCTTGATCTTCCAGAACTGGCTCCAGCCGGTGACGCCGTCGCATTCGGCAGCCTCGATCACCTCATCCGGAATGTTGAGCAGGGCGGCGTAGATCAGCATCATCGGGATGCCGACATATTGCCAGACCGAGATCAGCGACACGGTGACGAGCGCCGAACCGGGCTTGCCGAGCCAGGGGGCAAACAGCGACTTCAGGCCGACGAGATCGAGCATGCCGGGCGCAACGCCCCAGATCGGCGACAGGATCAGCTTCCAGATGAAGCCGACGATCACGAAGGAGAGCAGCGTCGGCAGGAAGATCGCCGTGCGGTAGAAGGTCACGAAGCGCAGCTTCGGGATCGACAGCATGGCGGCGAGCGCGACGCCGATCGGGTTCTGCACGCACATATGGATGATGAAGAAGATGACATTGTTCTTCAGCGCGTTCCAGAAATCGTGCGCCCAGCGTTCGTCGCCGAACAGCGTCTGGAAATTCGCAAGGCCGACAAAGGCCGGCTGGCCGTCGACCGTGTTGAACAGCGAAAGCCTGAGCGTCTCGATCAACGGCAGGATCATCACCGCCGAATAGACCAGGAAGGCCGGCAGCAGGAAGACGAGGATGTGCCAGCGTTTCGGCCGCCTTGCGGTCGGCTGTCCGTCTTGCACTGAAAGAGCGTCACTCATGGATCCATCCGTTTCTAGAAGACCGGTCCCCAGGCAATCATGATGCGCACCGGCGCCACGCGGCCGGTCGCGCCGCATGCCGTCTGCCCCTTTATCGAGGGCTCATGACGAAGGTTAAGTCTATCGCGTTCTTTTGCAAACGACTGCGTCGGTGGCCTCCCACTGGGGGAGGCCGGTGACGCTTCGGCTGGGGGAGTGCCGTCATTCGGCATGTCGCCCCGCCCGGTCCCCACGGCATCCTTAAATCCATCCGGCTTAAGGTGCTCTATGCACGTCCAGGACGTGCGGCGCTGTAGGGCCGACCCTCCCCCGTCAAGGGGAGGGAACCTGTTGCGCTTACGTCTTACTTCGCCGGCTTGTACCAGCCGTCGAGGCCCTTCTGCAGCTTCTCGGCGGCAACCTCAGGCGTATCCGTGCCGTTGATCACGTTGGCCGATTCGACCCAGGTCTCGTTTTCCAGGTTCGGCGTGCCGCGCGACAGGATCTGGTAGGTCGAGCGGATCGTCGGCTTGCACTTTTCGCGCCAGGAAACGAATTCCTGCGCCAGCGGATCGGCCATCTTCACCGGCTGCGAGTTCAGGCTGAAGAAGCCCGGCAGCGCGTTGGCGTAGATTTCGGCGAATTCCGGCGAGGAGATCCAGGTCAGCAGCTTCTTGGCTTCTTCGGCATGCGCGCTCTTGGCGTTCAGGCCGACACCGATGTCGTTGTGGTCGGAGATGTAGCAGGCGTCACCGGCGTTCTTCACCGGCGGCGGGAAGGCGCCCATCTTGAACTGGGCCTGCGTGTTGAACAGGCCGATTTCCCACGAGCCGGCCGGGTAGATGGCAGCGCGGCCGAGCGTGAAGAGGTTCTGGCTGTCCGGGTAGGTCTGGGCTTCGAAGCCGTCGCCGAGATAATCCTTCCACTTGGCAAGAACGCGATAGGGCTCGACCCATGCTTCGTCGGTCAGCTTCTCTTCGCCCTTGATCAGCTTGGCGCGGCCTTCTTCACCCTTCCAGTAGGTCGGGCCGATGTTCTGGTAGCCCATGGTCGCGGCTTCCCAGAGGTCCTTGGTGCCCATCGCCATCGGGATGTAGTTGCCGTCGGCCTTGATCTTGTCGAGGGCGGCGAAGAATTCCGCTTCCGTCGTCGGGATCTGGATGCCGAGCTGGTCGAAGGCGTCCTTGTTGTAGATGAAGCCGTGGATGACCGAAGCCATCGGCACGCAGAAGGTGGCCTTGCCGTCGTCGGTGGTCCAGGCGGACTTGGCGACCGGCGAGAAGTTCTCCATGCCGGCCAGACCCGTCAGGTCGGCGAGGTGCTTCTTGTTGTAAAGCTCGAGCGAGGCGTCGAACGGACGGCAGGTGATGAGATCGCCTGCGGAGCCGGCGTCAAGCTTGGCGTTGAGCGCGGCGTTGTACTCGGTCGGCGCGGTCGGCGCGAACTTGACCTTGATGCCGGGGTGCTTGGCTTCGAACGCCGGGATCAGCTTTTCCTGCCAGATCGCCAGGTCGTCGTTGCGCCAGCTTTCGATGGTCAGCGTCACGTCCTCGGCGTGCGCCAGCCCGGCCGTGCCGAGAATGCTCGAAGCGAGCAGCAGGCCTTTGATTGTCGTACGGATCATGCAGTTTCTCCCTCTTTATAAGCGCCCTCCGGCGCGGTTTGGATCCCGGAATTACTCAGGCCGAGACGATGTCGATCGCCTGGCGCAGATTCTGCCTGGTCTCTTTCAGTGCCGCCTCCGCGACCGCAACGTCCTTCGCGCCAGAGGCGAGCAGGATTGCGACCTTGACCGAGCCGGAGGCCATGTTGATCAGCCGGCCGGCTTCGGCAGCGCTGATGCCGGTAATGTCGGTAACGATGCGGATTGCGCGGCCGTGCAGCTTGATGTTGTCGGCGCGCAGGTTGACCATGTGGCCGTCGAGCACGTGGCCGAGCTGAATGCCGACCAGCGTCGAGAACATGTTGAAGGCGATCTTCTGCGCGGTGCCGGCGCCCATGCGGGTCGAGCCGGAAACCACTTCCGGCGGCGTCTGCAGAAGGATCGAAACGTCGGCGTCCTTGAACAGCGCCGCACCCGGATTGTTCGCGACCCCGATCACCTTGGCACCGAGCTTGCGGGCCTCGTCGGCCGCAGCAAGCGCGTAAGGGGTGGAGCCGCTGGCGGAAACGGAAACGAGGCAGTCGCCCGCGCCGATGCCGGCCTTGCGCACGTCTTCACGGGCAAGGTCCATGTCGTCTTCATAGCCACCTGCAAGGTCGCTGAGGCTGGCGGTGCCGCCGGCAAGCAGAACGACGATCTGGTCCTGGGCAATGCCGTAGGTGCCGGGCAGTTCGAGCGCATCGGCCATGGCCATCAGGCCTGAGCTGCCGGCGCCGGCATAGGCGAGACGCCGGCCGGATGCGAGGGATTCGGCCGCGATCGATGCGGCAGCCGAGATCGACTCGATCGCCGCGTCGACGGCCTTGGCGGCCGCCTGCTGGCCGGACGCGAGCAGCCGGAGCGCCAGCGCCGGATGCATAAGATCCAGGCCTTTGGCGTTGTCGTGGCGCTCTTCGGTCTTGGCTGACGGCATGGGTTGTGTCTCCTCTTGGTCAAATTAATGCCAAAAAAATACCAATTGTCCAGCAGAATTTAAGTTTTGGCGTCTGAAAAAACTAAACAGCTAAATTAGCCCTTAGATTTCAACGTATTGCAACGAAATCGAAACAGTGAGCGGATTCAGGCTTGGATATTGGTATTTTTTTGGTATCCTCAATGGGCGGAGGTGCTCATGACAAATTACCTGATCGGAATCGATGGCGGCGGAACGAGCTGCCGGGCTGCCGTGGCAACGGCGGACGGGCGCATTCTCGGGCGCGGCAAGTCCGGCGCCGCCAATATCCTGACGGATCCGGAAACCGCGCTTGCCAATATCGGTGAGGCCGCACGCGCCGCTTTCGTAGAGGCGGGCCTTGATCCCCAGGGTATTAGCGCCGCCAAGGCGATCGTCGGTGTCGCCGGGCACAATGTCGGTGACGCCGTGCATTATGTGAAGCGCCGCCTTCCGTTCGCCGCTGCCGACATCGAATCCGATGGCTTGATCGCCCTCCAGGGTGCGCTCGGCAATCGTGACGGCGCGGTCGCCATTCTTGGTACCGGCAGCATCTATATCCTGCGCCAGGGCGAAACCGTCAGCTATGTCGGCGGTTGGGGCTTCACCATCGGTGACCATGGCAGCGGCGCCCGCATCGGCCACGCGCTTCTGCAGGAAAGCCTGCTTGCCTTCGATAATATTCATGAAGCCTCGGCGGTCACCGACAGCGTCCTCGCCGAGTTCAACAACGAGGCGCGCGACGTCGTCGATTTCGCTCGCCTCGCCAAGCCCGGAGAATTCGGTCGCTATGCGCCGCGCGTGTTCGAGGGGGCCGCATCCGGTGATCCGGTTGCCGTGCGCATCCTGAAAGCCGCTGCGCTTACAGTGGACGAGGCACTTGATGTCGTCGTCGCAAGGGGCTGCGACAGATTGTGCCTTCTCGGTGGATTGGCGCCGCTCTATCGCCCCTGGCTTGCCGATCGGCATCAGGCCTTGCTCGTCGAGGCGGAGGCCGACGCGCTGACCGGATCGGTCGCCGTTGCCGCCCAGCGCTTCGGCACCCAGGCGAGGGCAGGCGCATGACGCACCAGCTCGCTTCCATTCTGCCGCTCGAGGGCCTGCAGTCCGGAGGGTCGGGGCCGCTCTATCTCAAGCTCAGGCAATCGCTCGAAGACGCGATCCAGTCGGGCAAGCTCAACCACGGCGACGCTCTGCCGCCGGAACGCGACCTTGCCGACTACGCCAACATCAGCCGCGTCACCGTGCGCAAGGCCGTGGACGACCTTGTGCGCGACGGGCTGCTGGTTCGCCGCCACGGCTCCGGCACCTTCGTCGTCAAGCCGGTCTCCAAGGTGCAGCAGTCGCTCTCGCGGCTGACCTCGTTTACCGAAGACATGGCGCGCCGTGGCCTGAACACCCATGCCCGCTGGCTGGAGCGCGGCCTGTTTCATCCCTCTCCGGATGAAATGATGGCGCTCGGCCTTCCAGCCGACGCGCTGGTTGCCCGCCTCGGGCGCCTGCGCATCGCCGACGACATGCCGCTTGCGATCGAGCGTGCCAGCATTTCGGCGGAGTTCCTGCCCGACCCGCAGACCGTCACCTCGTCGCTCTATACTGCGCTCGACAAGACGCGCTCGCGACCGGTGCGCGCCGTGCAGCGCATCTCCGCCTGCAACATCAAGGATCCGGATGCCTCGATGCTCGGCGTCGCCGTCGGTTCGGCCGGCCTTTCCATCGAACGTGTTTCCTATCTCGCATCGGGACGCGTCGTCGAATTCACCCGCTCGCTCTACCGGGGCGATGCCTATGACTTTGTCGCGGAACTGACGCTGTCGGAATCCTAAAGCGACGGCTCCGCCAAGAAAGGGAATTGACCATGCAGACCAATATGCGCCGAGAAATCGACGAGATCCCCGAAGCCGCCCAACGTCTGCTGGAACGCTCCGCCGACCAGCTCAAGGCTGCCGGTGCGGCACTCCGCGCCAAGGATCCGGCCTTCCTCGTCACCATTGCCCGCGGCTCTTCCGACCATGCGGCGCTGTTCCTCAAATATGCGATCGAGCTGCAGGCCGGCGTGCCCGTCGCTTCGCTCGGCCCGTCGCTGGCCTCGATCTACGGGGCCAAGCTGAAGCTCGGCGGCGCGGCAGCGATCGCGATTTCGCAGTCGGGCAAGAGCCCGGACATCGTCGCCATGGCGAAGGCTGCAACCGATGCCGGCGCGGTCTCGATCGCGCTTACCAACACTTTGCCCTCGCCGATTTCCGAGGCTTGCACCAACCCGCTCGACATCCTGGCCGGTCCGGAAATCGCGGTTGCCGCCACGAAGTCCTACGTCAATTCGATCGTCGCCGGCCTCGCCGTGCTTGGCGAGTGGACCGGTGATGCGGCGCTTCAGCGCGCGGTCGCCGACCTGCCGAACCAGTTTGCCAAGGCCGTCAAGCTCGACTGGCAGGCCTTTGCCGACGATCTTGGCGAAGCCGAATCGCTCTATGTGCTCGGCCGCGGCCCGGCGCTCGCGATCGCCAGCGAAGCGGCGCTGAAGTTCAAGGAAACCTCCGGCATGCATGCGGAAGCCTATTCCGCGGCGGAAGTGCTGCACGGGCCGGTGGCGCTCGTCGGCGCCAAGTTCCCGGTGCTGACACTTGCCGCCCGTGATGCGGCCGAGACGTCGGTTGCCGGCATTGCCGACGGTATGGCGGAAAAGGGTGCAGTGGTTCATGCTACCTCGAACCTCGCCGCCAAGGCCAAGCGTCTGCCCTTCGTCGAGACCGGTCACCCGATCACCGACGCGCTGACGCTGATCCTGCCGTTCTACGGCTTCGTCGAGGCCTGGTCGCGTTCGCGCGGTCTCAATCCCGATGCGCCGGCAAGCCTCAAGAAGGTAACGGAGACGAGATGAGCGAGAGGAAGGCAATCACCGGCGCCCGCCTGTTCGACGGCGTCGAATGGCACGACGGCTGCGCCCTCGTCATCGAGGCCGGCCGGGTCAAGGCGATCGTGGCGTCTGCCGACGTTCCCGCCGATGCCGAGCGGATCGATGCCCACGGCATGCTTTTGGCGCCGGGGTTCATCGACCTGCAGGTCAACGGCGGCGGTGGTGCGCTTCTGAACGAGGAGCCGACGGTCGAAGGCATCCGGCAGATCTGCTCGGCCCATGCCAAGTTCGGCACGACGGCACTTCTGCCGACGCTGATCACCGATACGCGCGAAATTAGAAGCGCCACCATCAAGGCCGGCCTTGAGGCCAAGGCTGCCGGCGTGCCCGGTTTCCTCGGGCTGCATCTCGAAGGCCCGCATCTTTCGGTCGCGCGCAAGGGGGCGCACGATCCGAAACTGATCCGCCCGATGGACGACGCCGATCTCACCGAAATGCTCGATTGCGCCAGGGCGCTCGGCGTCCTGATGGTGACCGTGGCGCCGGAAAACGCCACCAAGGAGCAGGTGCGGGCGCTTACTGACGCCGGCGCCGTCGTCAGCCTCGGCCATACGGATGTCGGCTATGAAACCGCGGTCGCCTATGCCAAGGCGGGCGCGCGCACGGTAACCCATCTCTTCAACGCCATGAGCGGCCTCGGCCATCGTGAGCCGGGCGTGGTCGGTGCAGCGCTTGCCACCGGCACGCTGCATGCGGGCATGATCGCCGACGGCTATCACGTCGAGCCGGCGTCGATGGGCGTGGCGCTGCGCGCCAAGGTGGGGCCGGGCCAGATCTTCCTGGTCACCGACGCGATGTCGCCGATCGGCACCGACATGAAGAGCTTCCAGCTCAACGGTCGCGAAATCCTGCGCGAGGGCGGCCGCCTGACGCTTGCCGACGGCACGCTCGCCGGTGCCGACATCGACATGCTGTCCTCGGTCCGCCTCGTGCACGAAAAGCTCGGCCTGCCGGTCGAGGAAGCGCTGCGCATGGCCTCCGCCTATCCGGCCGACGCCATGGGCCTCGCCACCCACAAGGGGCGGCTGAAGCCCGGAGCGGATGCCGATTTCGTGCTGCTCACGCCGGAACTCGGCATGGGATCCACCTGGATCGGCGGCACGCAGGTTTACGCAGCCTGATTGCGACGTCACGAACAACAAAGACCTGACAGAAAGACCCGGAAAGCGCTTCGCTCTCCGGGTCTTTTTCTTTGGGCTTTTTTGTTAGCGCGGGCTATGGGCCGCAAGCTTCGCCTTCATCGCCCGGACCGTGTCCGCATCGGTGCGACGCCGGTCGGCGGAGACGAAGCCCATCTCCACCAGTCGCGGATCCTGAGCCGGCTCACGAACGGAGCAGGAAGAGTGAACCTCCCGGACGCTCAGCTTACTTAAGAGGGCATCCACGGTGTCCAGCGTCACGCCGGACCCGGGCATGATCGACAATCGGCCGGCTGCACGCTCGATGATTTCCGCCAAGCGGTCGATCGCCTGTGGCGCGCTCTTCGCGCCGCCCGAGGTCAGGATGCGTTCGAAGCCGAGTTCCACCGCCGTCTCCATCGCCTCGGCAAAATCCGGCACGAGATCGAACGCCCGGTGCAGCGTCATGCCGAGCCCGGCCGCGTGGCCGGTGAGCTTGATGAGCATCGATGCGTCGAGCCGGCCATCGGCCAACGACGCGCCGAGCACGACACCGGCCAGACCGGCGTCTCGCGCCGCATCGATATCGCGGCGCATCACGTCGAGGTCGGCGGTCGAGAAGATGAAATCGCCCGGCCGCGGCCGGATCATCGCGTAAACGGGCACGGGCGGCGGGCCAGCCAGCGCCATCAGACCGGGATTGGGCGTGAGGCCGCCGACGGAAAGGGCGGCGCAAAGCTCGATTCGATCGGCACCGCCTTCGATGGCCGCGTAAAGTCCGTCCGCGTCGTCGACGCAGACTTCGAGTTTGATGTCGCTCATACCTTGTCTCCTGAAAGCCCGAGCAGCGCCGCGCCGATCAGGCCGGGCTCGATCCGGCATTCGCCGCGCACGACCAGCGGCCGGTCGAACTGTCTCAGAATCCGGCTACGCACTGCCCTGTCGATCTCGGCAAGCAGCTCCTCGGCATTGGAAAGGCCGCCGCCGACGGGCACGATCGTCGCGCCGGTGATGTTGATGACCAGCGCCAGCGGCGAGCTGACGAGGTCGACGAGAAGGTCGACCGTGCGCTTGGCTTCGGCGTCGCCAGTCTTCCAGGCTTCGATGATCTCGTGGCTCGAAAGCGTCTTGCCGTGGGCGGTCTGGTGCAGGCGTTCCAGCCCGCGGGCACCGCCGACGGTATCGACGCAGCGCTTCTGGCCGCAGCCGCAGGCATAGGCGGGAATGGCGATGGGCGGATCGCCGGCTTCCGACGCGATCGCCGGACCATGGCCCCATTCGCCGGCAAAGCCGCCGTCGGCATTGATCAGCCGGCCGTCGATGACCAGGCCGCCGCCGACGCCGGTGCCGAGGATGGCGCCGAAAACGATGCGGTGGCCGCGTCCGGCACCCGCGCCGGCCTCGGCCAGCGCAAAACAGTCGGCGTCATTGGCGATCTTCACCGGAAGATGCAGCGCCGCCTCCAGCTCGGCGACCAGTTCGCGACCGTCGATGCAGGGGATGTTGGCGCATTTGATGCGCTGCGTCTCGGGATCGATGACGCCCGTGATCGAGATCGCGACGCAAGCCGGATGTCCGCCCGCTTCGTCGAGGACCTCTTCGAGCGCCTGCACGAACTGGCGGAAGTTGGTAAGTGGCGTGGCTCGGCGCGGCAACGGAAAGATCCGGTCGCGCGAATGCACGATCGCGCCCTTGATTGCCGAGCCGCCGATGTCGAAACAGACGATCATGCCTCACCCCGGATGATCGCCTCGGCCGAAAGCGCCACCGAAAGCAGCCGGTCGTCTTGGTGATGTGGGGCCGCAAGCTGGAAGCCGACCGGCATTTCCGCCGCTCCAAGCCCGCAGGGAATGGAGATGCCGCAGAAATCCAGGAAGTTGCCGATCGACGTGTTGCGCAGCGTCTTGCCGTTGATCTTGAAGAACAATTCGTCGTCTTCGAGAAGCGGCGCGATCGGCGGGGCGACATGCGGCAGCGTCGGGTGGGCGATGAGTTCGTTCGGCCTCAGGCTTTCGACCGTCTCGTGGATCAGCTGGTCGCGCGCGTCGAGGAGGGCGATGTAGTCGGGCATGGTGATCTTCTCGCCGAGCCGTGTGCGGGCGACGACGCGCGGATCGATCGCGTTTGCTTCAGGGCCGGCGAGACGCTCGCGGTGCAGCGCATAGGCCTCGGCCGTTACCAGGGCGCCGTGGCGGGCCATCAACCCGAACACCGCCGAGAAGGACGGGAAAGCGCGGCGGCTGACGGCAACGCCCGCCTTTTCGAGCCGCTTGATCGCGTCCTCGAAGGCTTCGACGACCTCCGGTTCCGCATCGTCGAAGACCACCGTTTCCGGGATCACCAGCGCGACGCCCGAGAGGTCCGCGCGGCGCACGGTCGGCGCCGTCAACCCATGCATGGCGGCGTCGACCCAGACGGCATCCTGCACCGTGTGGCAAAGGGGCCCGAGCGAATCCAGGCTTTCCGCCAACGGAAAAATACCCTTCATCGCATAGCGGCCGCGTGTCGCCTTGTAGCCGACGATGCCGGTGAAGGCTGCGGGAATGCGGACGGAGCCGCCGGTGTCGGTGCCGATGGCCGCCGGCACCAGCCCGGCCGCAACCGCGACCGCCGAGCCCGACGACGAGCCGCCGGGAATGCGCTCGACGTCCGTGGCGGCGGGGTTGCGCGGCGTGCCGTAGTGCGGGTTGATGCCAAGGCCGGAGAAGGCGAATTCGCTGAGATTGGTGCGGCCAACACTGACCATGCCGGCGGCGGAAACGGCGGCGACCACGGGCGCGTCGCTTGTTGCCGGCGCGTTCGTGCGCAGCACCGCCGAGCCGGCGGTCGTGACGCTGCCGGCAGTGTCGAACAGATCCTTCCAGGCGACCGGCAGGCCGTCGAGCAGGCCGAGCGACCGCCCGGCCCTCAGACGCTTCGAGGCAGCCTCCGCATCCCGTGTCGCGCGCTCCGGCGTCAGCTCGACAAAGATGGCGTAATCGCCGTGGGCGTCGATCGCCGCATAGGTTTCCTTGGCGAGTTCCACCGGATCCAGCCTGCCGCTCTGCACCAGCACGGAAAGGCTGGCGAGTGTCTTTTGTTCTGTCATGTCATCCTCCGCGGAGCGCTGCTGCCGGCATCCCATATGTCTACAATATCGCCGCTCCCGGCGTTTTCCATGCTTCCCTTAGATGAGGTGCATGAATCTTGCATAAAGACGGGTGTCTGCCGGAGCGATCTTGTCGCCGGTAGCGCCTCTGCCTACATGCACCATCGAACCTTGGCCCATGCTGGAGAGCGATGATGATCCTGGACGCGGCGCGGCTGTCGCTTGCCAACCTGTTTGCACCCGAGACCCGATCGGTCTTCTGGAAGGTGCTGGGCTTGACGATCCTTGCGCTTGTCGCCCTGTGGTTTGCGGTGCGCGAAGTGTTCGTCTGGCTGGCCTTGCCGTGGATCGACACGCTGATGCCGGGCACGCCCGTCTGGGCCGGCTGGCTGACCTTCGTGCTCGGCATCTTCGCAAGCCTTGGCCTGGCCCTCGTGCTCGCCTTGCTTCTTGCCCCCGTCACCGCGCTCATCGCCGGCTTCTTCCTCGACGACGTTGCCGATGTCATCGAGAAGCGTGACTATCCGAACGAGCCCCCGGGCCGGCCGCTGCCGCTCGGCGAGGCGATTGCCGGCTCGCTCAAGTTCCTGGGCGTCGTCATCCTCGGCAACCTCCTGGCGCTCGTGCTGCTGCTCGTTCCGGGCGTCAATCTCGTCGCCTTCTTCCTGGTCAACGGCTATCTGCTCGGCCGCGAATTCTTCGAGTTTGCGGCGATGCGCTATCGCGCGCCGGCGGAGGCGCGGCTCTTCCGGGAAAAGCATCGCTCGACCGTCTTTCTCGCCGGGCTGCTGCTCGCCGGCTTCCTGGCGGTACCCTTCGTCAACCTTTTGACGCCGCTCTTTGCCGCCGGCCTGATGGTGCACCTGCACAAGCGGCTCTCGGCGAAAGATCCCGGGTTCTCGCTGCGTGTCGCGGCGAAGGCGTAAGGCTCTTGCTTGACTTAAGGCCGGCGGTGGCCAATCTGCCGGCAAACGGCGCCGCGCGCCCATGGAGTTTGCAGGAATGAGCAACACGGACGAACGGATCACCCGCCTCGAGGAGACCGTGGCCCACCAGGCCAAGACCATCGAGGAGCTTTCCGATCAACTTGCCGAGCAGTGGAAGGTGGTCGAGCAGACCCGCGCCAAGCTCGACCGGCTGACCGAAAGGTTCCTAACGCTCGAAGAGCAGTCGCTCGACGCGCCGGCCATTACGAAACCGCCGCATTACTGATCGCCACGACAGCGACAGGACAAACAAAAGGCCGCCGGTCCAACGAACCGGCGGCCTTTTTCATGACGTAAGCGCTGCTCTTAGTAGGGGCAGGACTCGTCGCTCATGTAGTCGTGGACCTGGACCTTGCCGGCAATGATTTCGGCCTTCACCTTTTCCACTGCGTCGAGCATCTCGGGCGTGATCAGCGCCTTGTTGTTGTCGTCGAGGGCATAGCCGACGCCATCTTCCTTGAGGCCGAGGTTGGAAATGCCGAACTCGAACTTGTCGTTCTTGGCCGCCGTGAAGGCTTCGTAGACGGCGACATCGACGCGCTTCAGCATCGAGGTCAGGACCTTGCCCGGCTGCAGGGCGTTCTGGTTCGAATCGACGCCGATGCCGAGCTTGCCCGCATCCGCAGCGGCCTGCAGAACGCCGACACCGGTGCCGCCGGCTGCGTGGTAGACGACATCCGAGCCCTGGTCGATCTGGGACTTGGCGATCTCGCCGCCCTTGACCGGGTCGTTCCAGGCGTCCGGCGTCGTGCCGGTGTAGGCTTCCAGAACCTTGACGTCAGCGCCGGTCGACTTGGCGCCGCCAACGTAGCCACAGGCGAACTTGTGGATCAGCGGAACGTCCATGCCGCCGACGAAGCTGACGGTCTTCGACTTGGAAGCGAGACCGGCGAGAACGCCGACGAGGTAGGAGCCTTCCTGTTCCTTGAAGACGACCGACTTGACGTTCGGCTTCTCGACGACCATGTCGATGATCGCGAACTTGATGTCCGGATATTCCGGGGCGATCTTTTCGAGCGAAGCCGCCCAGTTGAAGCCGGCCATGACGATCGGGCTGTTGCCGTCGCTGGCGAAGCGGCGCAGCGCCTGTTCGCGCTGGGCGTCGTTGGCGATTTCGAACTCGCGGTATTCGACACCCGATTCCGTCTTGAACTTCTCGGCGCCGTTAAAGGCAGCCTCGTTGAAGGATTTGTCGAACTTGCCGCCGAGATCGTAGATGATCGCCGGCTTGATGTCGGCGGCCAGTGCCGTCGCGGACATCATCGAAAAGGCAAAGAGACCGAGAATTGTTTTTTTCATCGTGCAGCCCTGTTGTCGCTATTGATCTTATTGGGTCCTCCCGCCGGCTCCCTGACGGAAGCCTGTCTGCGGAACCCACCCCCTTCTCCTTGGGGCTAGGGTGGCGCATCCTTGCACGGTCACGGCAAAAAAACACTCAAAATTTTTCAGATGGTAAAAATTGAAGCCACGGATACCGGCACCCGTAAGGCACCGGTTCTGTTGCGTTTTTGAGATCCGGGCGAGGTGTCCCGACCGGTCCGGCGCGGCCTCAGGGTTGTGGGTATCGCGACCGCACGCGGGATACCACCCAGGGGGTATGCGTCTAGTGGCCGATCGGGCAGCTGACGCCGGTGCCGCGCAGGCCGCAATAGCCGCTGGGGTTCTTCGCCAGATATTGCTGGTGGTAGTCCTCGGCGAAATAGAACGGGCCTGCCATCTCGATCTCGGTCGTCACCCTGCCGCCGTGGTTGGCATGCTTCAGCGCGGTCTGGAACGTGACGCGCGCGGCTTTGGCTTCGGCCAACTGCTCGTCATCATAGGCATAGATCGCCGAGCGGTAGGTAGTGCCGATGTCGTTGCCCTGGCGCATGCCCTGCGTCGGGTCGTGTTCCTCGAAGAAGGTTCTAAGCAGGCTCGCGAGCTTCACCTTTTCCGGATCATAGACGACCAGGACCACTTCGGCATGGCCGGTAAGCCCGGTCGTCGTTTCCTGGTAGGTCGGGTTCGGCGTCAGCCCGCCGGCATAGCCGGCCGCCGTCACGTAGACGCCGGAGATGTTCCACAGCAATCGTTCGGCGCCCCAGAAGCAGCCCATGCCCAGAAGGATGCGCTTGGTGCCATCGGGGTAGGGGCCTTTCAACGGCCGCCCGGAAACGAAATGCGTCTCGGCCGTCGGGATCGCGGCGTCACGGCCCGGCAGCGCCGTCTGCGCGTCCGGCATGATCGTCTTCTTGTTGAACATGTCGATCAGGAACATCAGCATACTCCTTTCGGTGCGAAGGTGGCCCGCGCCGCGTCAGGCGGCGAACCGTCCAGCCGCCGGCCGCTTCTTGTATCCGGCCATCCACAGGATCAGGGCGATCAGCGCCAGCACCGCGAAGGCCGGCTGCTGCAGCAGCCAATGCAGCATCCCGTGCCAGATCGTCGGTGCAGTATCGGAACGTTGGGCAAACTGGACCCAGCTTGCCGTGTCGGCGCCAAGCGCCTCCAGGTCGTCGCCGAGCGACGTCATCACCAGTTCCGATGCGGCGACCGACTGGATCGCGTCGACGGCACCGGCAAGCACGGCGGCAAACAACACGATGGCGCTCGCCAGCCTCAATAGAAATCGCATCGCACGGCATTCCCTTCAATTCGCTGGCTGGCGCCGAGTCATCGGCTCGGCGCGTCGCCCCGCCGCATCTTCT
>NZ_JTLA01000187.1:0-238 GCF_000799055.1 Ensifer sp. ZNC0028 | reverse complement strand
TCTTCAACGCCGAGGGACTGGTCCAGTCGATCGAGATCTTCGTCGAACATCCCGATGTCGTCGACGAACTGCGCCAGCCGATCGAGGATGCGGCCGGCCGGCAGATCTTCATCACCGACTGGCGCGACCGCAACAAGACCTTCTTCTCCGCGCTCCAGGTGGAACGCAACGTGATGTTCATGATCCTGACGCTGATCGTGCTGGTCGCGGCGCTCAACATCATCTCCGGCCTGATCAT
>NZ_JTLA01000186.1:0-315 GCF_000799055.1 Ensifer sp. ZNC0028 | reverse complement strand
CGCGGTGGAGGATGTCGACGATCGCCCAGGAACTGCCGGGAACCAGCTCGGCCGGCTTGAAGACGACGGTGTTGCCGTAGCAAAGTGCCGGCGCGATCTTCCAGGCGGGGATGGCGATCGGGAAGTTCCAGGGTGTGATGACGCCGACGACGCCGATCGGCTCGCGGGTGATCTCGACGCCGATATTGGGTCTTGCCGACGGCAGCACTTCGCCTGCCAACCGCAGGCATTCGCCGGCGAAGAAGTCGAAGATCTGGCTGGCGCGCACGGTCTCGCCGATGCCTTCGGCCAATGTCTTGCCTTCCTCGCGCGACA
>NZ_JTLA01000185.1:0-4838 GCF_000799055.1 Ensifer sp. ZNC0028 | reverse complement strand
TCGCCCCGCTTGCGGGGAGAAGGTGCCGGCAGGCGGATGAGGGGCAAGCCCTCACCGGGCGGATGAGGGGCAGCCTCAATCGCCGCCGGACCCGCGCCTCACTTCTCCAGGTGAATCGTCACCCAGCCGTTGCGCCAGATGGTGCGCACGTGGCGCAGGTGCTGGCCGTTGTAGTGGGCAAGCACCTTCCAGCGCTGTTCGGCGAGAATGCCGGACAGGATCACCGAGCCGCCGGGGGCAAGGTTGGCGACGAGTTGCGGCGCCATCTTCATCAAGGGGCGGGCGAGGATGTTGGCGATGATGAGATCGAACGGGCCGTTGGTGCTGAAGGCCGTCGAGTGAAAGCCGGGGGCGGTCGCAAAGGTCATGCCGGTCACGACGCCGTTGACGCGGGCGTTTTCTTCGGCGACGCGGGTGGCGATCGGGTCGATGTCGGTGGCAAGCACCGGCACGTGCATCAGCTTCCAGGCGGCGATTGCGAGCACGCCGCTGCCGGTGCCAAGATCGAGCACGTTCTTCACGGTGCGGGTGCGCGCGACGGTGGCCAGCACTTCGAGGCAGCCGGCGGTGGTGCCGTGATGGCCAGTGCCGAAGGCCTGGCCGGCGTCGATCTCGATGGCGATCTCGCCGGTCTTGACCTTGTCGCGGTCATGCGAGCCATGCACGACGAAGCGGCCGGCGCGCACCGGCGCCAGACCCTCGAGCGACTTGGCGATCCAGTCGATATCCGGCAGCACTTCGCGCTCGATCGGGAGATGAGCGAAGTTTTCGGAAAGCGCCTCGGTGAGACGTTCGTTCACGCTCCCCTCGTCGACCATCATCATGTAGATCGAGGCTTCCCAGATGTCGCGCTTCTCGTCGACTTCCGTCGTGCCGATGGCATAGTCCTCTTCGCCGAAGACCTCGCTCATGCGGTCGAGCACGGCTTCCGCCTGCTTCTCGGTGGTGGTGACGAAAAGTCTGATCTCGCTCAAGGGTCCGTCCTTCGGCTGGCAAATCCGCCGCCCGCACCAAGCCGTGAAAGGGGTGCGCTCGAGCGTCGGCAATCGTGTGCTGTGCGCTATCACGATTGCCCTGCAAAGGCAAAGCGCCGGACGGGGCCGGCGCTTGCATCTTCAGGTGACGATCGAAGGGTTCAGCCCTTGGTCAGGTTTTCCAGCTTCTTGACCGCCGTTTCCGGGTTCTCCTCGTAGGCGATCGTGCCGGAGAACTTGCCGTTGGCGTCGAGCAGGAACACCGATGCGGTGTGGTCCATCGTGTAGTCGCCATCGGGCTTGGCGGCGTCGACCGGCACCTTCTTGGCATAGACGCGGAAGCCCTTGACCATTTCCATGACCTTGTCGGCCGGGCCGGAAATGCCGGTGATGCGCTTGGAGACGTTGGATACGTACTGGCCGAGGATTTCCGGCGTGTCGCGCTCGGGATCGACGGTGATGAAATAGGCCTGCAGCTTGGTGCCGTCAGGATCGACCTTTTCCAGCCAGCCGTTCAGTTCGAACAGCGTCGTCGGGCAAACCTCGGGGCAATGGGTGAAGCCGAAGAAGAGCGCCGTCGGCTTGCCGGTGAAGGCCTTCTCGGTGATTTCCTTGCCGTCCTGGGCGACCAGCGTGAAGGGAACGCCGAAGGGGCCGGATGCCGCCTGCTGCTTCGACTGGGTCATTTCATAGGTCAGCCAGCCCAGGATACCCGCCATGACGACGACGGCGGCCCAAAGGACGATGCGGATGGTTTTCATGCGTGCTACCGATGTGTTGGGGCCGAAGACGGCCGTGTCCGGTTGATCGGCCCTTGATACCGCCTTCACGGACCCCGCGCAAATGGGACAATTGCCGCAGGTTGTGGCGGTGCATCGCGGTCGGGAACTGCCCCTCAGCCCGCTGTCGCGACCTTCTCCCCATCATGACGGGGAGAAGGGGCCGTGTGGCAATCTCCCGCGTCAACACTGTCCGGGGAGAACTTAAAGGTCAGGGGCGGCGTCCGATCTCGGCGACGCTCGTCTATGCTAGAGGCACCAGGAGAGGCCCGATAGGGCGAGGGCCAGGAACATCTCGGCGCCGTTTTCCATCCAGCCGCGGAAGGCGAGCAGCAGGACGACGGCGATCGCCGCCGCAAGGGTCGCGGCGAGGGGAAGGCGGATCGAGCGCGCGGTCTTCGTGTTCATGGCGTCATCATAGCAGTTCGGGCGGCAAGGGGAAGCGGGCGTGCTTGCCGACGGGCCGTGGTTCTGCACGGGCCCGACCAGACCGGGGTGAAAAGCGGTGCCCGGCGCGCTGATGGATTGTGCCCTTAAATGCCGGGAAAACCGGCGCTTGCAGCAAATATGCGCAAACTCGAAAATAAGGCGTTTTCCCTGGGGATCTATGGGGCGCCTTAGCGAATGTTTAAGGTCTGTTTGACAGTGTTTTTCCAGCGCGGGGGGAGCGTTGTGCTCCGACATGACATGAGGTCATCCGGTTTGATCGAGCCCGGTTTTCCGCATCGATCCTAACGGAGGATCCGGCCCGCGCCGGGTCCGTGAGCATGGACTGTCTATGACTGCCGCATCTTCCCCATTGAAGCGCAATCTTTCCGTAAGCCAACGGCTGGCAACGCTTGCCGGTGCCGCTTTCGTCGGTTTCGGCTCCGTGCTCGGCGTCGGCTGGTACGAGGGCCGCCAGGCCAACGATGCCCTGCAAGGCGCGCTCGCCGCGCAGAACGGGCTGACCACGGTCGACGAGGTCCGGCTTGCGACCACCAATCTCGTGCTCAATGCGATGGACAGCATCATCGACCGCGAGGAGGGCGCGATCCAGCCGGCGCGCGCCGCCAGCATCGCCGAGATCCTGAAGCTGCTCGAGACGAAATCGACCGATATCAAGGCGCTTGCCGGCCTCATCGGCCGCAGCGATGCGCTTTCGACCTTTGACGCCGACGTGGCCGAACTGCGCCAGGCGATCGGCACCGACCTGAAGGCGTTGATCGAGGGCAAGGCTTCGGCCGACGACTTCGGCAAGATCGACGACGCGATCGACGGCGCCGGCGAACGGGTTGCTCAAGCGCTCGCCAATCTCTCCGAGGCGGCAGCGACGTTGGTTCAGACGCGCGTTGCCGAGGCGCGCGCCACCTCCGACCAGGCGTTCCAGCTTCAGCTCGCTTCTGGCCTCCTTGCCATGGCGACGCTGCTTTATCTGCTCTGGTTCCATGGCAGCACGCTCAGGCGGGGCATTCTGTCCTTGCGCGACGGCATGCAGCGGATCCAGAAAGGCGAACTTTCGACCAAGCTGGAAGCACTCGACCGTGGCGACGAAATCGGCGCGATGGCGCGCTCCGTCGACCTCTTCCGCCTGTCGGCGATCGAGAAGCAATCGCTCGAACAGGGTGCCGCACACAGCCGCCGCGAGATCGAGAGGGAACGCGAACAGCAGCAGCAGGAGCGCGAGGAGGCGGTGCGCCGTATCCAGGCGGCGATCGACACTCTCGGCCGCGCCCTGACGCAGCTTGCCGAGGGTGATCTCGCGGTTGCCATCGACCGGCCGTTCGACGGCAATCTCGACCAGCTGCGGCAGAATTTCAACCAGACGGTCGAGCGGCTGCGCGTGGTGCTTTCGAGCGTCAAGGACAATGCGCTATCGATCGAATCCAACGGTCGGCAGATGCGCACGGCCGCCGACGACCTGGCGCGCCGCACCGAGCGGCAGGCCGCCTCCCTGGAGCAGACCTCGGCCGCACTCGACGAAATCACCGTGACGGTCCGCACAGCGACCCAGCGCGCCGAAGAGGCGAGCCAGATGGTCGACCAGACCCGCACCAATGCCGAGGAGTCCGGCCGCATCGTCGGCCAGGCGATCGCCGCCATGGCGCGCATCGAGGGGGCCTCGAACGAAATCGGCAAGATCATCAACGTCATCGACGAGATCGCCTTCCAGACCAACCTTCTGGCGCTGAATGCCGGCGTCGAGGCGGCGCGCGCAGGTGAGGCCGGCAAGGGCTTTGCGGTCGTCGCGCAGGAAGTGCGCGAGCTGGCGCAGCGGGCAGCCGGTGCTGCCAAGGACATCAAGGCACTCGTCAGCCGCTCCGGCACCGAGGTCGGCTCAGGCGTCAAGCTGGTGCAGGCGACCGGCGAGGCGCTCGGGCGGATCGGCACCGATGTCGCGCGCATCAACGAATTGATGACCTCGATCGTGATGGCGGCGCGCGAACAGTCGACCGGCCTCCACGAGATCAGCACGGCCGTCGGCCAGCTCGACCAGATGACGCAGCAGAACGCAGCGATGGTCGAGCAGACCAACGCCTCCAGCCACACACTGGCGCAGGACGCGGAGCGACTGACGGACCTCGTCGGCCAGTTCCGCGAGGGGCACACGATGCGGCGCGCCATGCCGACCGCGGCGCCGACGCCCGTGACGCCGGCGGCAAGGACCGCTGCGCCGGTGCCGGCAAACGCACCTTCGGTTTCGGCCGTTCAGCGGCCGGCAGCCAAGGGCACCAGCGAAGCGGTGCCTCTGCGCAAGATCGGCGCGGCCAAAATGGCCTCGTTTCCAACTCCATCCCCCGCCAAGGCCCTGATGGGCAAGCTTGCGGGCGCATTCGGCAACAAACCGGGCTCGGTGCCGTCGACGACGGCCTCCGGTGAGAACTGGGAAGAATTCTGATCATGAGCAACGCAATCAAGCAGTCCGGCGCCTATCTCGAAATCGTGTCGTTCCACCTCGGCGACCAGGAATTCTGCATCGATATCATGGCGATCCGCGAAATCCGCGGCTGGGCGCCGGTGACCCCGATGCCGCACACGCCACCTTACGTGCTCGGTCTCATCAACCTGCGCGGCGCGGTGATCCCGGTCATCGACATGGCGGCCC
>NZ_JTLA01000184.1:0-5944 GCF_000799055.1 Ensifer sp. ZNC0028 | reverse complement strand
CCTCCACCGACATGCCAACCGAGCCAAGCAGGGTGTTCGACGCGCCAAGCACCTGGGTCGCCTCAACTGCGAGATCCACCGGGTGGCGCTGCGTGACCAGCTTCTGTCCGGCGGCAAGCGACAGGGTGCGCAGGTCCTCCACCAGAGCGGAGAGCCCCTCCACCTGCAGCAGCAATTGCCGCACCCTCTCTTGCTCAAGGGGGAAAACGCCGTCGGCCATTCCCTGAAGGTTGCCCTGCAGGATCGTCAGCGGCGTGCGCAGTTCATGCGCCACGGCCATTGTATTGAAGCGGAGCCTGTCTTCCATGCTTTCAAGCTCGGCCGCCAGTTCATCGAATGTTTTCACGAGAGTAGCCACCTCCTTGGCCCCCTTGCGGATAGAGCCGACACGCACCGCAAAGTCCCCGGCCCGGAGGTCCTGTGTCGCCCGTGCCAACGCTTCAAGCGGGCGGCTGATCTTGCGTGCCAGCCAGTAGCCGACCAAGCCGCAGAACGCGACGGCGATGCCCCCGAAACCGAGAATGAGCTTGTCGACTTCCCAGTTCCCCCACTCCTCAAGCTCCTCCGTGCTGGCCAGCAGGACCTGTAGCGAGTCCGGCGACGGCACCTTGCCGCTATTCAGATCCTTGTAAGCCTCGACCGCCTTTGCCGGCATCCTATCCAGCAGTTTTGCCTCCAGCTGCGACTCCATAGAGTTCACACCGCCGTAGACGATGACGACGCTGAACACGAGCAGGACGACGATCACCAGGGCGGTCAGGATACCCAGCGGAAGGCGCGACAGGCTGACTTTCATCTTGGCTCCACAAAACGATAACCGACGCCGCGAACGGCGCTGAAGAAGCCGCAGGCCCCGAGATCTTCCAGCTTGCGCCTGAGATTGGCGATGTGGGTGTCGACCGTGCGGGCGAGCGCGTCGCTGTCCGGCAGGCAGGCGTCGAGAATATCGGCGCGATCGAAGGCATGCGTCGGGCGGCGGATCATATGAGCAAGAATGCGGAACTCGCTGAGCGTCAACGGCACGGAGTGGCGATTGCCGGCTTTCTCGACGAAGGCGACATGGGCGTCGAGATCGACCTCGACACTCTCGAAGCGGAGCACGGTGGCGCCGGCGCCGTTGCGGGTACGGCGGAGCACCGCGTTGACGCGCGCCACCACCTCCTGCGGGTTGAACGGCTTGATGACGTAGTCATCCGCGCCGAGCCTCAGCCCCGTCAGCCGGTCGAGATCTTCCGCCAGCGCCGTGACCATGATGACGGGCGTGTTCCCCTCGCGGCGAAGGCGGGCGAGAACCTCGAACCCGTCGAGCTTCGGCATGCGAACGTCCAGCAGCACCAGGTCCGGCGACAGCACGGCATGGTGGGTCAGCGCCGTCTCGCCGTCGGCGGCACGCACCGTCCGGAAACCGTCGCGCACGAGATAGGCGTCCAGGATCTGCGCAATCTCCGGCTCGTCTTCCGCCAGAAGAATGAGACCCTTATCGACCATGAAAGAACTCCTTGCGCGCGATGTTGTGATCAGCAGCTTATGTGACGAATGAAGCCGCGTTGCAATTCATCCGAGCGGCCCGATGGTCGCTTGAGCGCCCCTCCGGATAGAGCTCCCGACAAATCTTCACCAAACCTTGGCAAATGGCTTTGAGGGTCCGGTGACAAACGTCGCAGGTGACGCGCACTGGCGGCTTTTGAAAAACGAACAGAGGCGGATTTCGGCCAACTTGAGCTTCGAGCAGGCCAGGGCGAAGGCATATTTCGGCGCATCTGCGCCGAGCGCTCTGCCACAGCTCACCTGGGGCGACATCCACCAAGGTTCACAAGGCCAACAATCCCATATCCAGTCGAAAGTCCGCCATGAACGCCCAACCCGACGGTCTGCAATCCGCAGACATTGTGAAAATTCTGCGCACGATCCCGCATCGGTATCCGTTTCTACTGGTGGATCGCATCGCCTCGATGCGTGGAGAGGAGCGCTGCGTCGGCGTAAAGAATGTCTCGATCAACGAACCACAGTTTCAGGGGCACTTTCCCGACAATCCGGTATTTCCCGGCGCGCTGATCATAGAGGGCATGGCGCAGACGGCCGGCGTCGCCTGCGCGGCGTCGAAAATCGCTCAAGGTCTGACCCCGAAGATCATCTACATGCTGGCGGTGGACAAGGCGCGGTTTCGCAAACCGGTCCAACCTGGCGATACCCTCGAATACCACATGACGAAAATCGCCTATCGCCGCAACATCTGGCGCTATCGCGGCGAGGCGTTGGTCGCAGGCGAACTGGTCGCTGAGGCTGAGATCGCCGCCTATCTCGAAGCGGCGTAATCCCGAGCGCAGCGACAGAGCGGCCGGCAGTTTCGGGTTGGCGAGGGCGAAGTGCCCTCGCGCGCCACCAACCGCACGGAGAAGTGGCAGCGCCTCAACCGGAATATCCAATCGACCGCGACGCCGTGGCTATTCGGCCGGCAGCAACTCGCGCCCGCTCTTGCGCATCAAGCGCTCCCCGTTCCTCGACGCAGCCTTGACAGAGCAGAGCAAGTGTCCGGCCCACACATTCCGACAACTTGCGAGCGACCGCATGTCCAGCCTTTACTCATCCACGGCGACTTCCTCAAACAGCAGCCGATGGCCGCGCCCCAATCCTCGTCTCTGGCCGGGGCAGGCGCGCGCCCGCCTCGAACAGCAGCCGATTGCGGCCGCCGGCGCGCTGACCATTTGCGCGGCTTTCATCTTCATGGCCTTTCCCGGTATCGATCTTGCCGTCTCGCGCTGGGCCGCCTTTGCCACCGGCGACTTCCCGCTCTCGCGGGAGCCGGAGCTGCGTGCCCTTCGCGACCTCAACCGTATCCTGCCGGTTTTCATTCTGCCCTGCGTGCTGGCGCTTCTGGTTGCGCAGGCCGTCGCACCCCGCCCCTGGCTACCCCGCCCGCACAAGGCGCTGTTCTTCCTGACCTTCTTTGCGGTCGGGCCGGGGCTCCTCATCCAGGCGCTGAAGCGGCTGATCGGGCGGGCGCGCCCTTATGAGATCACCGATTTCGGCGGCAGCCTGCCGTTCACGCCGGCCTGGCAAGTGTCTGGTGCCTGCTCGCGCAGTTGCTCCTTTGCGTCGGGCGAATCCGCCACCGCGATCGCGCTCGTGGCGCTTGCGCTGCTGCTGCCGGTTCAATGGTGGCGAACGGCGATCATCGCCCTTGTCCCCCTCGTCCTCGCCTTCTCGCTGAACCGGATCGTGTTCGGCGCGCATTATCTGTCCGATGTCGTGCTGGCCTGGTGCCTGATGCTGTGGCTGATGGCGTGGCTGTGGGCCGTGTTTACCGAAAACGGCGAACGGATCGATGCCGCCGTGATGCGCCTTTCGCGCCGAAGCGCGCCATAGAGCGCCCGCGAAACCGGCACAGCTTCAACGCGGAAAGACGAGTTCCACCGTCGTTCCGCGTCCCGGCTGCGAGAGAATGCGGGCGTCGCCGCCGCTTTGCCGGACAAAGCCGTAGACGACGGCAAGGCCAAGGCCGGCGCCGCCCTCCTGGTCGCGGGTGGTGAAGTAGGGCTCGAACGCCTTGTCCACCGCCTCCGGCGACATGCCGATCCCCGCATCGTTCACGGAGACGACGACATCGGCCTCGGCGCTGCCGGCGCGGATCAGGATCGTGCCGCCGAGCGGCATCGCCGCGGCGGCGTTAAGGCAGAGGTTGAGGATTGCCTGCTCGAAGAGTGCTGCATCGAGATGCACGTTGGGCAGGTCGTCGGCGATCTCGAAGGCGAGCCTGCATTTTTCGCCGACGGCAATTTCCAGCACGTCGGCCATGCCGCGCAGCACCGCGCCGATTTCGAGCGCCCCCGGCTGAAGCGGATGCTGGCTGCCGACGGACAACATGCTCGAGGCCAGCGAGCGCCCGCGATCGGCCGCCTTGCGAATGCGGGCGATATGGCGTTTCTGCCGGTCGCTGAAGCCCGTTTCGCGCTCCAACAGCCCCAGGCTGCCGGTGATGATGCCGATCATGTTGCCGACCTCATGGCTCACCTGATGGGTCATGCGCATGATCCCGTCCAGCCGCTGCGCCTTGGCTGCCTCGGCCTCCTGGCGGTCGATCTCCGTCACGTCCCGCGCCAGCAACACGATACCCCGGTCCGGCTGCCGCGACAGCGAGACTTCGGTCACCCGGCCCATACGGGATCGATGGCGCAGCACCAGCCGGTCATCGAGCGAGCCCGCCTCCCGATCAGCGGGCAAAAGGGTCGGGTCGATCTCCGGCATCGGACTGACGAACCGGCGCAGCGGCAACTTCCGCGCCGAGCCCGGCCAGCCGACGAGCTCCATGACGCGCCGGTTCATCGTGATCGGTTTGCCATTCGGGTCGAAGAGCGCAATGCCCTCGTTCATGTTGCGGAAGGTCGAGCGAATGGTGCGCGCCGCCGCTTCGGCGGTTCGGCGGAGCCGCGACACGCGTTCGACGCTTTCGCGAAACGCGCTGAAGGCTTCGAGCAGCCGCAGGAACTCGGTCTCTGTCCCGTTGTAGCTCGGCGTGTCGACATCACGGCGCCCCTGCGCAAGCGCGTTCATGCCCTTGGAGAGCGAGACGATCCCGCGCGATACCCGCATGACGGAGCGGATCGAGAAGATCGCCATGACGAGCACGAGCAGCGCGGAGACCGCGACGATGACGAGCAGGCGGCTCAGCGCATCGGAGGTCGAGGCGAGATCCTCGTTGAGCCCTCGGGCAACGGCTTCGCTTTGTGTTTCCGTGGCATGCGAAAGATCGCGCGAGACCGTGTGCAGCCGCGCCACCGCGGCGCGGATGGCGAACATTTCCAGAAGGTAGTGAGTCTGCGCCTCGAACACCCGCTCATAGGGCGTCAGCTCGGCGGCCGAAATCCGGCTATCGGGCCCGGCAGGCGCCAGCCGGGGCGTCGTGACGGCAACGTAGCGGCGGCGCAGTTCGCCAAGCTGGAACAGGCTGTCGGAGTTGGACGCCGATTGCACGATCGCATTGAGGCTCTGGCGGACCTCCGAGTTGGCGATGCCGTTGCCGGTGGCGATCTCTCCAAGGGCTGCCGCCGCATCGGCCTTGTACTGCTGGGCCGAATCCGCGTCGGCGGCAAGTGTCACCGTCTGCGTGCGGATCGCATCCAGCAGCTCGACGATGTGGGCGCTGGCAAAGCCGTCGACCGCTGTATTGCCGATCTCCGGCGCCATCGTTTGAAGCAGGACGTCGACCTGCGCGACGACCGAACGGCTTTCGCTCGACACCCGATAGGGCGATGTCGCGTTCATCAGGAACGGAGCGCTGGACACGAGGTCGGAAACCTGACGCGAAACCAGCGAGGCCTTGGCGAGGCTCGAAAAGGCCTGCAGCCCGTAGGCCGCCATCTCGTCACGCGCCCGTTGCAGGCCGAACACGGCGACCGTTGCCAGGCTGAAGACGAGGACGCAGATGAAGACGATCGCAAAGGGCAGGCGGAAGGCGATCGACGACAGGAACGGGCGGCTGATCACGGCCGGGCCTCGCCGTCGTCGGTATCCAGCACATAGCCCTTGCCGCGCCGCGTCTTGATGTGGCGCGGCAGGTCCGGATTGCGCTCGATCTTGCGGCGCAGACGGAGCACGAGCACATCGACGTTGCGGTCGATGTAGCGATCGCTTTCGGCGCCCAGCCGGTCGAGGATGTGGGCGCGGGTGACCGGCGTGTTCGGCGTTTCCGCGAGGATTTCGAGCAGCGCGAACTCGGCGCTGGTGAGCGACCGGGTCGCGTCGGAAAGGCAGACCGCGCGCCGGCTCTTGAGATCGATCGACCAGTCGCCGAGCTTCAGCGCCGCGGGCTCGTGCTCGCGCTCGGTCTCCCGCTCCGGCTTCAGCGACGGGTAGGTGCGTCGAAGAACGGCCTTGATCCGGGCCGTCAGTTCGATCGGCTCGAACGGTTTGACGACATTATCGTCGGCGGCCGTCTCCAGTCCCA
>NZ_JTLA01000183.1:0-25198 GCF_000799055.1 Ensifer sp. ZNC0028 | reverse complement strand
GCTTCTTCTCGATCGCGCATGAGCGCTATCTGCTGGCGGTCGAAAAGACGAGCCCGCTCGCACTCCGAAGCGAGATCGACATCGAGGACCTGAGGGCCGAGAAGATTATCGCCTTTTCCCGTCAAAACCTTTCCTTCTCTGAGCGCTATTTCTCCGAAATGTTCGAGACCCATGGGCTCACCGGCAACATCGCCTACAGTTGTGATGACACCTTCTCGCTGGTGTCGCTTGTCTCCGCCGGCCTTGGCGTCGGCTTTGCGCCGGAATGGACGAAGGATCTGCCCAACCGCAATTTCGAACTCAAGCCCGTGCGCGGCGTCGATCTGAAGATCGGGCTTGGCGTCGCCTGGAGCAAAGAGGATCCAACTGCCTCGCGTGACGACATCATCGACATTGCCCGGTCGCTGGTGCGGCCGGGCAGATGAGGGAGGAGGGTGGTCGATCGCGATCGGTCCGACGCCTTCCGCGTCAACGTCCTGCTAGGACAGCATCTCTAGACCGTGTTTCCGGACGATGGAGAGCAACTTCAATGCGGGGGCCACTCGGCCGCTTTGCGCCCGCTTCCCACTTTTGCACCGTCATGGCAAGGCCTTGGCTGCGCGTAACCATCACCGTGGTCGCGGGCGACGATGCTGACATTTGGGGTTGGTCCGAGAGCCACACCTGGGCCGTCGACGGCTCCCGATCTGGCAGGAGGGTAATGGTTTTGCGCCGTTCCAGATCGCAGATGATGGTCCCATAGTGTTGGTTACGTCGCCACGCCCAGTCATCGATCCCGATCACGGTCGGCGGGACGAAGCGGGGACTGCCGCGCCGCCGCACGACGCGCAGCGTATCGTTGCTTACCGGCAGCATCAGCCTCTTGGCAAGGGTGGCCGCTGGAATTGGGGCGAAAGCGCTTACGATCACCCAGCCGCCGGCGCCATTTTTAGCCCAGCGATAGAGCAGCCATGCGCTGATAGGGGTGGCCAAATAGAATAGAAGGCCGGTTCTTACAGCAAGATCGCGAAGCCGCCGATGACGATCACCGCTGCTCCCGGCCAATCCGGCAGGGCCGCCAGCCAGTCAAGGAATCGTTCACGGGCGGCTGCTTGCTCGGCAGGGTCTCGCTTTCGGTCGAGTTCGCGTAGGAAGCTCTCGGCTAGAGTTCTTCGAGTCAGCCAGAACAGCCCAGCGATCAGTGCGATCGCACCCAAAGCATCCATCGATTTCCCCCTCTATATAGCGCGAGTCACCACCTCAGTCGCGACCGATACCAGCAGGGCCGCAAGCGCGACGGCGGTTCCATATCGCGCGATCTTCATCCGGCGCCCGCGCGCGCCACTCCAGTCATAGCCCATCATGTTCCCCAGCCGGCATCATGCCGTGTCGGGGTGGTGGCTTGTTTTTCTAACTAAGAGGTGAATGCACATGGCTGGTCGCCCCTAGTGCCGCGTGCCTTCGGAGGAAACCTCTATGAACCGCCCGATAGACCAGAGGTAGGCAATAATCTCCAGCCTGAGTGGGTCCCGATCCCCGTATTTTTCCGTTATCCGACGGACATCTTCTTTAGCGGATCCCGTCACCTCGCCTATTACGTACATCCCATGGCCAATTGCTGTGATGTCGCACCCGGCCGCGATCATCTCATCCACGAAATCCGGAATCACGCGACCTCATCGAAGGTCACAGGAAAGTCCATTGATATTCAACCAGCAATGGCAGAGAGCGTCGGGTCCGACAACGGATTAGGACCTTTGCAGAGGGAGTATCAGACCTAAGTCCGGGTCGCTTGCAACAACGGAACCGCCCATTTTGGGGCGCGACGAGAATAGAATTGGCCCCTCTGGAGCTTCAGGGGCCAATTCCGGTGTGCTCCGCAGGGCAATGGGAACCTCGGAGCAGACTACCAACCAACGCGGATCCAAAACGGTTCCGCGGCTCAGTGACGTGATCCGTCGTGGCCGAGCCCTATGATTCGACCGATCGACCAGAGGTAGCCCACAATCTGTAGCTTCAGCGGGCCACGGTCGCCGTATTTCTCCCCGATCCGCTGAAGCTCTTCGATCGTTTTCCTGCTCTTCTATATCGCCAATCACGTAGCTCTCATGCCCCACGGCGCAGATGTCGAGCCGGCCTTGACTACCTCGTCGACAAAGGCGGAGATCTCGCTGGCTTTCATTTGGCGGCGGCCGTTCTCGTCATGTCAGGCTGCTCCGCTAAGGAGGAGGCTATGAGGGCCCCAGCAGCCGAAAGGGACAAAAGTATCTCCCCAAGGGGGCTGGTGTTCTTGAAGCTGCCTTGAAAAAAAGAAGCCCCGCCGGGGAACGGGGCCTCATTATTGGCGGTCGTCAAACCATACTAAAACGCAATACGTCCATTAATGCAGTGGCGGCACGGCAACGAATACACAACCATGGATTAGTTCTGTTGTGCGGCCACGGTTGCATCGTCGCAAATGTGCTGGTCGCGCACAATCACGCGAATGGCCTAGTTGCGTAATCAATCTGGATTACGCAACACCTTTGCGACTGTCGCTGGGCTTTTCGGCTTGGGCTGCAAATCGAAGGCCTCGTCGTGGGGGCGCGACCAGGCCAGGTTGGCTTCGTTAATGATGAAGCCCGGTTGCGCGTCGATCCCCGGAGTGGCGGGGAGTACATGCGCAACACCTTATGTAGAGCGTGATGTCGTTTGGCACTTAAACGTATGAATGCGGCCGTTTCTTTCTTGGTTGGCATTTAATGTGAGATTCCGTGGGCTGAGAATCTCAAATTCATTAACAGTAACACCGTCTGTTTCGTCGACGGTGCGAAAATCAACGGAACAATCTCAAATTAAGTGCCGGGCTATCTTATTGAAACTGTTGTCGTCAGAGTCTTGCGGTTAAATGCGAAACGACACGGAGATCAATCACCACGGTTAAGAAAAGGGACGGGTCAGTCGCTAAGCGACCGATTTGTGAAAGCTTGGCCGACCATCGCCGCCCGACGATCGACCCCCATGTGAAGGTGGTAGATGTCCAGCGCAAAGGCACATTCACGGGACAATGGTTACCGGACATTCTTTGGCTATATTTCACGGGTTCGGACTGCTCTGGTGCAACCACGTACTCGGCCTAGAGTCGGTTCGGCAACGCGTGTGCGTCACGCTCGTGGTCGCGGGTGGCAAGCGAGCGTACGCTTCGCGATCATACCTTCTTATCGTGTCTAAATGCCTCGGCAAACCGGCCCATCAGTCGTACCAGATCGGCAATATCCTTTTCCTCCCATGAAGCGAAAATCGCCTGGCTCATTCGCTCACGAGCGGCGTCGATCTTGTCCGTCATGCGCTGTCCCTCAGGCGTTATCACGGCTTCGCGAACGCGACGATCGGCGACGCTGCCCTTGCGTTCGACAAGACCCAGGCCGTCAAGCTTGGCGACCTGACGACTGACAGTCGTGTAGTCCAGTCCTATGCGCTCAGCGAGATCAACGACACCAATCGGTCCCAATCGTTCAATGGCGACAAGAAGGCGAAACAGCGCGCGGTCCAACGATATGCCGGCTTCGCGCACGAGTTCGTCGTCGCGCTGGGGACGGTTCATTGCGCTGACAATCTCGATTAGAGCGCCGTGAAGATCGCGCATCATCGCGGACATATGTGTAGTTTGCACATTGTTCGTTGACATCAAGCCTCGCTCCGTTTATGTGCATAATACACACATGGAGGCAGAGATGACAAATGATTTTGCCGCAGATGTACTCATCTGCGGAGCGGGTGCGGCTGGCCTGACGCTTGCCATCGATCTCGCGCGCCGCGGGATTTCCTTTCGATTGATCGATCGGGCGAAAGCACCGTTTCGGGGATCGCGCGGCAAAGGCATACAGCCCAGAACACAGGAAATCTTCGAAGATCTTGGCATTCTCGACAAGGCGGTGGCGTCCGGTGGGCTTTACCCACGCCAGCGCACCTACCGGGATGACGGAAGCTACCACGATGCTGACATGGCCGAGATCATCGAACCGACGCCGGCCGAGCCATACCATCTGGCACTCATGGTTCCGCAGTTCGTAACCGAACAGATTTTACGGTCGCGTCTGGCCGAGCTTGGTGGCCGGGTTGAGTTCGGTCGAGAATTGAAGGGTTTCGACCAGGACGAAGACGGAGTGACCGCTCGAATTGCCGATGGCGGCGGCGAAGAATCTGTTCGTACGCGCTGGCTGATCGGCGCCGACGGCGGCAAAAGCTTCGTCCGACATACCTTAGATATCGGTTTCCCCGGCAGCACGCTTGACGCGCGCGCTGTCGTGGCAGACGTCGAACTCTCCGGGCTTTCTCGTGAGGTCGCCCATCGCTTTGCCAGGGGCGGTGACATGAACTTGCAGGTTTGGATTGGCCCGCTCGCTGGTACAGATCTGTTCCAAGTGCAGGCACCTGTCGCGAGAGACGCATATGTCGATCTCACTCCCGAAGGACTAACGCGGTTTGTTTCGGATCGGACAGGTTCAAGCGGCATCACTGTGCACGCCGTTCACTGGGCTTCAGACTACGAAATGAGCGCTCGCCTTGCCGACAGCTATCGAACGGACCGTATTTTCCTGATTGGCGATGCCGCCCATGTGCATCCACCAACCGGAGGCCAGGGCCTCAACACCAGCGTGCAGGATGCCTACAATCTCGGTTGGAAGCTTTCTGCCGTGGCCCGTGGCGCGCCGGATCGCTTGCTGGACAGTTACGAGGCCGAAAGGCGGCCTGTTGCCGCCGCGATGCTTGGGCTGGCAAATCGGTTGCTCGACGCCCAAAAACGAGGAGACATGCGCCGCGGAAGGGACGTGCGTCAACTCGATATCGGCTATCCGGAATCCGAGCTGTCGCTGAATTTTACCGCGAGCCAGGGCACTCTTCCCGCCGGCGCGCGTGCTCCGGACGCACCGTTGCGCGGCGCGGGAGGGCAGATCGTGCGTCTCTTCGATTTGCTGAAAGGCCCCCATTGGACTTTGCTGGCATACGAAGCGTCTACGCATACGGTCACGCAGCGAGCGGAGTTGCACATTCACCGAATTGCGCGCGATGCAGAGTGCCGTGACGAATGGCAGCATTTTAAGACCGCATACTCACTGATGCCTGGAGATTGCCTGCTGATCCGCCCGGACGGATATATCGGCGCCGTCTTCGACGCAGACCGAACCGACGAAATCGATGGTTATCTGGTACATGTCGGCCTGTCCTCATTGCAGGGGAACTGCCAATGAAGGCGGCGATCGTCTCGGGCACTGGGTGCGAACCGGCCTTAGGGGAGATTGCCCCGCCTACCCCCATCTTTGGCGAAAACTGGATCAAAGTCACCGCAGCCGCGATCAGCCATGTCACAAAGGCGCGCGTCTCCGGTGCCCATTACAGCGCTAACGAAGTGTTCCCGTTCGTCGTCGGAATCGACGGCGTTGGCAGGCTCGAGGACGGACGCCGGGTGTACTTTGGTCTTCCTCGCTCGCCCTTTGGCAGCATGGCTGAATTTGTCGTCGCAGCGCCACGCTTTTGTGTGTCGCTTCCCGACGATCTTGATGACTTCACCGCGGCAGCCGTTGCCAATCCGGGAGTATCGTCCTGGGCGGCGCTGACAGAACGCGCCCGTTTGCAGGCGGGTGAAACGGTCTTGATCAATGGCGCGACCGGCACAGCCGGGCGCCTCGCAGTGCAGGTTGCCAAATGGCTTGGAGCCGGCAAGATCATTGCAACTGGAAGAAATCCGATTGCCCTTGGAGACATCAGGCAAAATGGCGCCGTCACGACCATCCAGCTTGGCGCTGAGCCGGCATTGCTCGAACGTCGTTTAGTGGAGGAATTCGAAGAGGGCGTCGATATCGTGATCGACTATCTGTGGGGCAAGAGCGCCGAGTGCCTTTTATCGGTCGCGGCAAAAGCTGGGTCTAACGGCCGCCCGCTCCGTTTCGTTCAGGTAGGTTCGGTTTCCGGGCCCGAGATCGCTTTGCCTGGGGCATTGTTGAGAGCGTCAGCGATCGACCTGATGGGCTGCGGCGTTGGTAGCGTCTCTGTCGAAAGGCTGGTTGAACTCACCGGCGACGTGTTGCGTGCCGCTACCCCAGGCAATCTCTATATCAATTTCAGGAAGGTCCCATTCGCGGATTTCGACAGGGCATGGCCCAAGGACGATAGCACATCGCGTACTGTCTTCGATCTTACGCAAGGGGCGACGTGGGGATGACTGAAGCTGCACACAAACCGGTCTCCAGGATGCGCCGGAACTGGCAAATCTTGGCGCCGCTCTTTCTGATTGTTTGCATTTACTCTGCTGGTATGGCGTCGGTCCTACCCATCTTGCCGTTCTACCTGAGGGACATGGGGGCAACCCCGCTCATATTCGGCCTCGTCATCGCGACGGAAGCATTCACCCAATTCGTCGCCGCGCCTACCCTCGGCCAGCTGTCGGATCGGTTTGGGAGGAAGCGCATTCTGCTTGCGAGCCAAGTCATGGCGGCCGCAAGTCTTCTTTTGCTCGCGGTTGCTCCAAATGTGTTGGTCGTCATTGTCGCGCGCGCGCTTTTCGGTCTGACCGGCGGCAATTTCTCCGCCGTTGCCGGTTATGTCGCTGACCACACCGCGCCTGAGGATCGAAGGCAGTCTCTTGGCATTTTGACCGGGGGCGTAGGTTTGGGCGGTATTGCTGGGGCCGGTCTGTCAGGGTTTCTGTCCGGTACCTCGCTGACGACGCCAATCTTCGCCGCCCTTTTCCTCTCAGTGGGTGCCATTGGCCTGACGCTGTTTGCGCTGAAGCGAGACCAAGCCGTCTCTTCGCAGAGCAAGGCCCATCAGGGCGAGAAAACCTCGTTTCGCGCCATCCTTTTCTCACCGGTCATCCGGATCCTGGTCCTTGTGATGCTATGCCATTTTCTCGCATACGGCATCTACAGCTCGCAAATGCCAGTCTTTCTCGCAGAGACGTTCATCTGGAATGGAGAGGTGTTTGGCCCACAGCACCTTAGCTACATCGTTGCGGCGGACGGAGCCATCAACATCCTTGTCCAACTCCTGTTTCTGGGTTGGCTTGGCCGATACTTCTCCGAACGCAATCTGATCATTCTGATCTTCGGCCTGATCTGCACGGGCTTTCTGATTGCAAGTCTTGCGACAACCGTGCCCCTACTGGCATTGGCGGTGCTATGCGTGAGCACAGGCGATGCGATGGCCAAGCCAACCTATCTTGCGGCCTTGTCCGTCCATGTGCCCGGGAACCGTCAGGGCGTCGTCATGGGATCCGCCCAGTCACTGGGCGCCTTGACAGACGTCGCTTCGCCGCTGATCGGCGGCTTCATCCTGGGGCACAAACTCTATGGCCTTTGGATCGGCTTAGCAGTCGGTGTCGCGGCCCTCGGCGCTGTGTTGGCCGCGGCAAAACTTCCCTCGACGGATCCGGAAAAGCGGAACTCGTAGGCTGAGCCCGATCTTCCTCAGATAATCCTTCTTCCGCTCCGCTGGCAAACGCGGCGCGGTTTTCTTCTCCGACGGAGTGACTGGATGAAGCTCTCAATCCGAGAGGACTATCCCCGAAAATTGGTAAGCATTCCTCTTAGGGTCTTGATCGTCAGCGTGTCGATCTTTGTGACGGCCATTTCAAGCAGTTGTGTACCGGCGGACCGTCCGAAATATAGCGCTTCGGAAGCTGAACGCGCTCAGATCTCAGGGTTTGAGAACATCCGGGCCCACGTTGACGATCCGCGGCCATCGGCTGAAGCGTATGACCCCTGGAGGCCCGTCGTCATGAAAGGAAGGCCGACTATGCTTGCGATTTCAGGCGGTGGTGCCGGGGGAGCTTTTGCGGTTGGGATCGTGTCGGCATGGAGCGAGCTTGGAACCCGCCCCACTTTTGAGGTGGTGACGGGCGTGAGTACCGGAGCCCTGATTGCGCCGCTTGTTTTCCTCGGACCTGAGTATGATCACCAGCTCAGGCGGCTTTATCTGTCGGACGAAACGAGCGGTCTCATTGACATCGAATGGAAGGGTGCCGGTATTTTCTCTCCCAGCCTGCTGCAGGGGAGCGCCCTGCGTGACACGGTAGAGGAGAACATCACAAGCGAAATCCTGCATCGTATCGCACGCGAACACCGTGTCGGGCGGCGTCTCCTCGTGATGACCACAAATATTGACACCCAACGCGCCGTCATTTGGAATATCGGTGCAATTGCGAATAGCGACCGCTCTGATGCTCTGCCCTTGGTTCGCCGTATATTGCTCGCGTCTGCAAGCGTTCCGGGGATATTCCCGCCGGTCGCAATAAAAACTACGGTTGACGGCAAGGATATCGAAGAGCTGCATTCCGATGGAGGCAGTTCCGCGCAGTTTTTTACTCTCCCCGAACATTTGCTCGTTGCGGGCAACAACCGTGCGCGCGGTCAAAATCTGCATATTTACGTGATCGTCAATAACGCCCTGATGCCTGAGTTTTCCATGGCCCGGGCAAGAGCCCTGCCGATAATGGGCAGAGCCTACGGCATACTTCTCAAATCACAGACGAAGCAGGGCCTGATCGCGCTCTACAACTTCGCGCAACGATCACGCATTGATCTCGACATTGCCTCGATCGATGCGCAGGTTCCGTACTCCATGGCTGACCCGTTCAATGCCAGCTATATGAGGTCGGTCTATCTTATCGGTTACCGAAACACCCTCAATCAACGCCTCTGGAGCAAGCGTCCGATTTTCGCCCCGCCACCCATTATAAAACAATGAAGATCAGCTGGAGCCTGGTATCCAGGCGAGCTAGGTCCGTCTCGGCCGCGTCGGCGCCGCCCCGCGCGAGCGCTGGCGTCAGCGGTTCGGAACCGATCGACGCGCGTTCTGTAAATCGTCGGCCATGGATCGGCAGATCAGGAATAAAGGACCAACGCCTGAACCCCAGCTGAGCCAGCACTTACCCGATCGTTGAAAGTCCGTTGCCAGCAAACAGGAGTCGCACCGTTCGTCTATTAATGATGAGGCCACTAAGCAGCGGGCAGATGCCACGCTCGTCCCATTTGGCCGAGCCCGCTGGATGTCCGGCTCGCTGAATGCCTACATCTCCCTCCGTCCGTCACGGGAGCCCGCGCGCTCACAATTGGTTTGGTTGCATTCTGCGATCGAATAGCTTTGGATTGCGGCGTCTGTGGAAATCGAACGCTCAGACGGAAGGCCGCGGATCTTCCTCGTGGGATTCCGGGGCCTTCTTAATCTCGCTTGCGTCCGTCACCTGAGCCGCGACCGATATCAGAAAAGCCGCTGGTGCTACGGCCGTTCCAATCCGCACATCTTCATCCGGCGCCTGCGAATGCCCTCCTAATTATAGCTCATCATGTTTCTCAATCGGCGATCGACGACCGCGCGCGCGGCCCAGGCGCAGTTCGACCATCATCCGAACCAGCCATCCCCGAACATCCGCGGTTTCAACGAACTCGGCCCTATGGTCGATTGCATGTTGAAGTGTTTGTTCGGTGAGCGCGGTTGTTTCCTCTGGGGATGACGTGAGACTTCTCGCCCAGGCGGACAATTGGGGTAGCAGATCCACAACCTGGGTGCTGCTGGGGGCGTGTCGCCACGTGTGCTCGAAAAACTGTCGGCAGGAATTTCTGAGCCGGAGTTCAAGCTCCCATTCGCAACGCGTGCCGTCCATGTAAAGGCTGATGGCCCGGCGAGCGAGGCAGTCTGCCTCGTCGCTATGGCGATCGATGTTGCGGGCGCTGACGACCTTTTCAAAGGCCGTGGCGATGACTGCGAAACCTTCGGGAAGAATGTACCCGGTGCGCGTTTGATCAAACATAGCGCAACTCCTCCACTTAGGGCGAAAGCGCTTATGGCCTCTCAGCCGCCGGAGCCCCTTTTACTGTCCAGGGACAGACCGAGTATGCGCCGTTAAAGCGTTGTTGGCGAATCTTTTTCCGCATCCGGCCGCCTTTGGCTGATGCACATTTTGCAGGCCGGCTGTGGAACTTCGGCGCTGGCGAGTGACAGTCCAGCGTAGGAACGGATCTGATTGGTGCGTGAGGGGCGACGCCGGAGAATCAGCCGAAGATAGACCGGACTGCCGTGGGCATCTGCCCCGCCGCGACGCGAGTTTTTTGGCAAGGAACTGCTGTGGAAATGCCGATCGCGAACAAAATGGCTCTCATGGCAGGCGAACTGGCTCGTTCTTGGGCAACGGATGGCAACGGGCATGTTCGCCGCGCTTGCGCACCTCGGGCCGCGTGGCCTCCTGAGGTCCCGTTATGCAGTGTTTGGGGCGAAGGTCGAGAAGGGCTGAGCGCTTGAACCGAATGAAGCCCCGCAGGGGAACGCGGGGCCTCATTCGTGGCGGTCGTCAAACCGTTAAAAACGCAATACGTACAATAATGCAGTGGCGGCACGGCAATGATTACACAACCACGGGATCGGCTGTTGTGCGTCCACGGTTGCATAGTGACAACGATGCTACTCGATCGCAATCACACTGCGGGTTTAGTTGCGTAATCAATCTGGGTTACGCATGAGCCCGCGTCCCGGCTAGGATGTGAGCGCGAGGGCGATAAGCCAACAGGTCACGGCGATCAAAAGCCAGAGCCGTGCACCCCTATACCGGCGCCGACTCGCGCCTTCCCAATTGTAAGACATCAGCGCCTCCTTCTCGGTGGCGCACAATGCACGATTGCATTCGAGAGGGAAAGGCCGGATCTGTCATTGTAGATCGTCTGGTGCTGCGTTTCCACGGTTTCTAGGTCGATGAAACCGCCCGAGCTGATCCAGGAGATGCGAGAACCGGACTGGCACTATGAAAAACCCGCCGCCTCCCCACGGTCGAGATGGCGATGCCGCTGCGCGACGTTGCCGACCATCACACTCGTCTTGCGGCAGGTTCTTTCCATCCGTGTCATCCTCCGACAAATAAGTGTCCGCCGCAGCCGGTTTGCGAAATGCGCAGCTGCGGCGGTATCTGACCGGTTCAGACTATCGCCTCGTCGCGATGCCAGCGGTGAGAATGCCGGCAAGGGTGAGGAGAGCGATGCCCAGTGTCACGTAGCGCGCGGCCTCCAGCACCGAGTCGCCGCCCGCAGCCATCAGTGTTCCGGCGAAGGCGGAGGTGACGGAGAAGGCGATGAGCTGAGTGGTGGTGATCGCGGCTGCCGCCTTGCCGCCTTCCGCCGGGTCGCTGGTCGCGCTCATGGCGGCGACACCGAGCAACGGCCAGGCAAGCCCTATGCCCGCGCCGGCGACCGCCAGCACGGCGGCCCAAAGCGTGATCATCGCCAAGTCGGTTCCTTCCGCCTGCAGCAGACCGTAGGCGATGAGGCCGGCGGTCAGAAGCAGCGGGCCGAGGCGTATAGCGCGCCGCCGTCCTGCGTCCGAAGAGACCGAGACGACGAAGAGCTGCGCAATGACCCAGGCGAGGGAAAGCACTGCACCAAGCAGACCCGCGGCAAGAGGGGCGAGGCCTGCAAGTTTCTGCGCGAAGAGCGGAATGAAGGTCTCGACCATCACCCCGGCGCTCAGCGCGGCGACGGTGAGGTAGACCCATTTCAGCGAATTGCCGCGTCGATAGGTCATGCGCGGCAGAATGGTGTCGTGCGCGCGCCGTTCGACGGTGACAAACAGGACCAGAAGCACCAAGCCTGCACCCACCATCGCCAGCGTTGGCCAACCGATCGGAACCACGGCGCTGAGGCTGATCGCGACGATGGCAAGCACGAGTGGAACAAGTGAGGCGACCGGCACGGGCGCGCGGTGGCCGGAGCCGGCGACGCTGCCAAAAGAACGTTGTGCAAGGATCGTGAAAACAAGCGCCGCAAAGGCCAGGGCGCCGTAGGCCCAGCGCCAGAGCCCGAGTTCGGCAAAGACGCCGCCAAGCGCGGGGCCGAAGAGCGTGCCGAGACCCCACATGGCCGATACGGCGCCTGTCGCGCGGGCCCAGTGCCGCTCGGGCAGGGCGGAGCGAATTACCGCATAGCCAAGGCCGGCAAGGAGGCCGCCGCCTAGTCCCTGAACGACGCGGCCCGCGATCAGCAGCTCCATGGTCGGGCTCACGGCATTGCCGGCGGCCCCAAACGCGAAGGTGAGGAAGCCCAGCACATAGGCCGCCCTCGGCCCCTTCCAATCGAGAATGCGACTGACGAACAGCGAGGCGACAATGGCCGCGACGACGAATGATGTCGTCACCCAAGCATAGTAGTGCTGCCCGCCGATATCCGCAACGATGGAGGGCATCAGCGCGGCCGTGAAATAGAGGTTCATGGCGTAGATCAGCACGCCGCTCGCCAGAACCGTCACGATGGCAAGATGCCGCCCGGTGAGGAGGTCCGACCATGTATCGGCCTGTGATAGGGACGCGTTCGTTCCTTCGGCCGGACCGGCCGATTGCACTCGTTCATTCATGTATCTGCTCCGAAAAGAGGGGAGTGATCAAGCGGTCCTGCGCCGCGCCGAGAGGCTGAGCGCGAGGACTGTGAGGGAGACGAGGAGCACGATGGCAGGGGCCGTCGTGTGGGAGTAGTCGCCATTTGCAAGCGTGGTCAGGGTCGCCGCCGACATCACCACTGCACCGAGCCCGGCGCCGCAGATGCGCGTGCCGCTGCCGATCAGCAAAAGTGCGGCGGCAAGTTCGAGCGCCGCGGTGAGATAGTGGAACCAGTCCGGATAGCCCCAGCGGGCATAGGCGGCCGCATAGTCGGCGGTGATGAAGGCATTTCCATAAGACCCGAACAGGAAGAAGGCCGCCAGCAGCCAAGCCAGGAGAGAGGAGAATGACAAGGTCGATTTGGCCATGATACCTCACGCTTTGAAGACGGCCGCACTGGACCTGCGGCGCATTCCATAATAGATTGAATGTTCATTCTATTATTCCGATCTCGGCTCTATCGTCAATATAGATAGAGCGATCATTCTATTTTTGTTGGAGGCACAATGGCACGCAAACTCGTCCCTGATCAGCACGAGGAAAAACGGCAGCAGATTCTCGAGGCTGCCCATCGCTGCTTCCTACGGCATGGCCTGCAGGGAGCCTCGATCTCGATGATCTGCAAGGAGGCGGCGATGAGCCCCGGCCATCTCTACCACTACTTCCCAGGCAAGGAGGCGATCATCGAGCAGATGGCCGACGAATACCTCTCCACACTGCATAAGCACTTCGAGGGGCAGCGTGAGACGGGAGATGTGGCAACCGTGCTCCTTTCCGAAATCTGGAGCATGAAAAGCTGGGACGACGCCGCGCACTGTCGCATCCTCTTCGAGCTCCTGGCCGAGGCGGGGCGTAACGAGCGGATCCGCAACATCCTCGCCCGCAATTCGGACGGCGTGCGGCGGCTCTTGTCGGATACGCTGAAGGCTGGCCAGGCGCGCGGACAAGTCGATGCGAGTCTCGACACCGAACATACCGCCGCTATGCTGATCGCCATCGTCGATGCCGCCCCCATGCTACCCCTGATGATTCCCGGCATCGACTTCGACGAAAGCCGCAAGCTCATTACCACCATGGTCCGGCGTTTTCTCGAACCGAGGCAGTAGCGCATTGCCGTTGCCCGCACGTCGTGCGCCGCCGTCACTTCGAGCTGAGATCCTCGCAAACGCCGCCAGCGCCCACCGATGACGAGAGTCCTGTAAAAAGGCTCAGATCCGTGGTGTGACGACCGACACTTCCTCTGATCCACCGAAGGCTCGTTAGTCGTGTATGCGCCTTGGCAAATACAAGGACATTGGATTCTGGTTTGCCACGCTCGGTGGAACTTCGATCCGCCGAGAAGATTTATGGCTTGGAAGGTTGGAGGCTGTTCTATGACAAACTACCAAAACATCCCGATCGCAGATTTTGCCGGCCGGCTTGAGGCGATGTCGCAGGACGAGGTGTTTTCCGTCATGAGCGATCTGGAGGCGGCCGCAAGCGAATGTGCTGAAGGCTCCGAACGCCAGGAGGTGCTGTCGCGAATTGCCTTAACTGAAGAAGAAATACAAAAGCGCTTTCCGGGTCAGTTGCTTGCGCCATACCGAGAGTGGAGAAAACGCAATCGTTGAAATGGCCGCCTCCGTTGCCGCCACTGCTTTCGGATTTCGTCGCACAACGTATCGGCCGGAACGAAGGGCAGAGAGGCCGCAATCGCAGCCTCTCGTTCTTGGTGTTGAGCCTACGGCGAGACCCGACCCCCGCCGGACTTGGTTTTGATCATCCACGGGAGTACCGCGGGCACTTTCACGAGAATGCCCTTGTTCGTCGCGAACGAGCGGAGTGCGTCTCGCGCCACCTGAAGCGGCTTGTGCCCATCATGGGCCAGGTAGCAGGTCTTCAGAGTGGCGTCGTGGATGATGTCGCGATCTCCTTTCTTCCATTCCTCCAGGAAGTCGATCGCGTCGTCCAGGTTTGTAATTTCGAGGACCAGATCCTTCCTTTCACGCAGGTAAACTGGCCGGTCAAACATCTTCGTTTGCATTTTCCACCTCACTGAATAGTCGAGTTCCTCGGGCCCGCCCTTGGAAGAACGGGCCAGAGAGACATTCTAGAAGTCCATGCCCGGGCCCGCCGGCAGAGCAGGGGTAGCGTCCTTCTTCGGCTTTTCGGCAATCATCGCTTCGGTCGTCACCAGCAGGCCAGCCACCGAGGCGGCATCCTGGAGCGCTGTGCGCACAACCTTGGCCGGATCGATGACGCCCTGCGCGTAGAGGTCTCCGAATTCATTCGTCTGGGCGTTCCAGCCGTAGGAAAAGTCGGTCTTTTCGCGCAGTTTGCCGACGATGATCGAGCCTTCCGCCCCGGCGTTCTCTGCGATCTGACGCACTGGCGCTTCGACGGCACGCCGGACGATCTCGATCCCAACTTTCTGGTCCTGGTTGGCGGTTCCAAGATTGTCGAGGGCCTTGATGGCACGCAGCAAGGCGACACCGCCGCCAGGAAGAATTCCCTCCTCGACCGCCGCCCGGGTCGCATGCAGCGCGTCATCGACGCGGTCCTTCTTTTCCTTGACCTCCACTTCGGTTGAGCCACCGACCCGGATGACCGCGACGCCGCCGGCGAGTTTGGCCAGGCGTTCCTGCAGTTTTTCGCGATCATAGTCCGACGTCGTTTCTTCGATCTGGGCGCGGATCTGGGCGACCCGCCCATCAATCTCATGCTTGGCGCCGACGCCATCGATGATGGTGGTGTTCTCCTTCTCGATCGCAACCTTCTTCGCCCGACCGAGCATGTCGAGCGTGACGTTCTCGAGCTTGATGCCGACATCGTCAGAGATCACCGTTCCACCGGTGAGAATAGCGATATCTTCAAGCATCGCCTTGCGCCGATCGCCGAAGCCAGGGGCCTTGACTGCCGCGACCTTCAGACCGCCCCTGAGCTTGTTGACGACCAGCGTCGCAAGCGCTTCGCCTTCGACGTCCTCGGCGATGATGAGCAGCGGCTTGCTCGACTGAACCACCGCTTCGAGCACGGGCAGCATCGCCTGCAGGTTGGAGAGCTTCTTCTCGTGAATGAGGATGAAAGGATCCTCAAACTCGGTCCGCATTTTGTCGGCATTCGTCACGAAATAGGGGCTTAGATAGCCGCGGTCGAACTGCATCCCTTCAACGACCTCGAGCTCGGTCTCTGCCGTCTTGGCCTCCTCGACGGTAATGACGCCTTCATTGCCGACCTTCTGCATCGCCTCGGCGAGATATCGGCCGATTTCTTCGTCACCATTTGCTGAGATCGTTCCGACTTGGGCAATCTCCGAGTTGTTGGAGATCTTGCGTGCGTTGGTCTTCAATTCCGTGACGATCGCATCAACGGCAAGATCGATGCCCCGCTTCAGATCCATCGGGTTCATGCCTGACGCGACGGCCTTGGCACCTTCCTTGACGATTGCCTGGGCAAGCACCGTCGCCGTGGTCGTACCATCACCGGCGAGATCGTTGGTCTTGGAGGCCACCTCGCGCAGCATCTGCGCGCCCATATTCTCGAACTTGTCTTCGAGCTCGATTTCCTTGGCAACGGTGACGCCATCCTTGGTGATGCGCGGCGCGCCGAACGACTTGTCGATCACGACGTTACGGCCCTTGGGTCCGAGCGTGACCTTTACCGCATTGGCAAGCACGTCGACCCCTCGCAGCATGCGTTCGCGGGCATCGAGATGGAACTTGACTTCTTTCGCAGCCATTTCTGTAACTCCTCAATAGGCAGCTATCTGACGGACAAAGGGTGGATTAGTTCAGGCGGCCTGTTGCCGCTCGGCTTCCGCTTCAATGATCCCCAGGACCTCGCTCTCTTTCATGATCAGCAGGTCTTCGCCATTGATCTTGATCTCTGCACCGGACCATTTGCCGAACAGGATGCGATCGCCTGGCTTGACGTCGAGCGCCTGGATCTGGCCGGCTTCGTCGCGCGCGCCCGCGCCGACGGCAACGACCTCGCCTTCCTGGGGCTTTTCCTTGGCCGTATCTGGAATGATGATCCCGCCCTTGGTTTTCTCTTCCGAGTCGACCCGGCGGACGAGAATGCGATCATGCAGCGGTCGGAACGACATGTTTTCCTCCATGGACAAACAGGTGTGACGTTGATCCCCCATCACCGGACCGGATGACCAGTCCGGACGGGTGCAAAACCTCGCTTGAGCGTCTTGCGCGAAATCATCTGGTTGTGCAGTTTTTCAGTTTCAAGAGGGGATTCGGAAAAAATTAGCACTCCCATGGCGTGGCTGCTAACGCACGGATAAGGAACAACAATTGCGTTTCTCTCGTTTGTGTCCTGTTGAAGGTCGGCAAGACATGCGCGATCTTCACAGCGGCAGTCAAACGGAGATGAAGCATGCGACCTTCTTCGGATTTTGAACGTCAGCTTGCCGGTTATGGTCTTACCACGGCGCACATCCTTTACCGCATTCCGGACTACGAGAGCGTTCTCCAGACCTATGTCTGGCAGGACTACGACATTGCTCCTGATTTCCCGGAAATGCAGAAGTTTCTGGATTTTTGGCGAACCAACCTCGATGGCCCGTTACATTCCGTCCGCTATACGCACCGGCGCCTGATCGGGCCGAACGAGTGGCGCAGCGTCCAAGGCGAGTTCCAGGTGCACTGAGACTTGAGGCGCAGTCTGCTCTCGACCGAGGCCGGCGGGCGCGGCCGCAGGGTGGATGCTTGGCGTCATAAGGGGTTCGCCAAGTTTTCATCGTGGGCGCGGCAGCGCCAACCGTTGACCCCTCCGGTTCGAACAACTCGTGTTGCCCTCGTAACGCAATCCTCTTGACGCCAAGCAGCTTGATCCCCACCTCATTTTCGCCGGCCGCCCAAGTGGGGCCGACTTGGTCAGGGAGCGCCGAGCGTCCTTGGCGCTCCCTCGTGTCTATGTTGCTCTACGGAGGATGTAGTTATGAGAGCGAACTTCGACTTTTCACCCTTCCAGAGGTCGAGCATCGGCTTCGACCGCATTTTCGACCTGCTGGAAAATTCCAACCGGAACGTTGACACTTGGCCGCCCTATAACATCGTCAAACTTGGCGAAGGCGCGTACCGCATCATGATCGTGGTCGCGGGGTTTGCCGAGGATGAACTGACCATCACGCATGAGGCGAACACGCTCGTAGTCAACGGCGCGAAATCGGAAAACGAAGAGATCCACTACCTGCATCGGGGTGTTGCCCTCAGACCGTTTGTGCGCCGCTTTGAACTTGCCGATCATGTCCTCGTCGAGGGCGCAAAGCTTGAAAACGGGCTGCTCGTCATCGATTTGAAGAAGCAAGTCCCTGAGGAGATGAAGCCGCGTCGGATCGCAATCGAAACCGACATGAAAACGCCAGCTTCAAAGCAAATCGAAGGCGACAAAGCAGCCTAATACGCCGCGCTGGAGCCTCGCCTGTTTGCGAACGAGCGAAGGAAGCCAGCTGCTCCAAAAGGAGGGAAGAAGCGAGGAAAGGATGTTAGCCATGAGTGTACGTGATCTAATCCCGTGGAGCCGCGGCAGTAGCCAGGTTCCGAGCACCAATCGCGATGATAACATGGACTCTTTTCTGTCGTTGCACCGCAATGTCAACCGCCTGTTCGACGAAGTCTTGCGCGGTTTCGGCTCGCCATCGTTGCTGGAGGGAGTGTCCTTCAATGGCGCGTGGCCGCATGTCGAGATTGAGGAGAATGACAGCGAAGTCCGCGTCACAGCGGAGGTTCCGGGCATCGACCCGGACGCCGTCGAGGTGTTGTTGGAAGACGACGTGCTCACACTTCGCGGTGAAAACAAAAGGGAGACAGAGGACAAGGATCGCCGGTTCAGCGAGCGCTACTATGGGCGTTTCGAGCGGCGTTTGTCCCTGGGGCGCGAAGTCGATGAAGACAATGTCGCCGCAACGTTCAAGAATGGTCTGCTGACCGTGACGTTGCCGAAGACAGAAAGGGCGCGGACCAACGTCAGGCGGATCACGATCGACAAATCCGAATAATGGCGCCGCCCACCGGCCGGGTCTATTTGCCCGGCCGGATATTAGATGATGAAAACTGAGCTGGTGACGTGGGCTCCGCTGAAGATCGGACAGAGTCTAGGTGAGCGACAGCCAGCACGCGGCGGCTGATGAAAGCCAAGGTTTACGTCGGTCGACGCCCCGCTGATTACCGGAAAAGGGCCGACCGTTTAGACGGGCGAGTGGCGACCGCCGTCGCCAGTTTCACTCCCGAGCATTCCACCCACTGCCGTCGACATGCCCGCATCCTGGCAGGCCTCAACGAAAGCCTCGCGGGCGATCGAGACAGGCGTCATTCGGTTAAGAGCACGACGGCACCTTTGAACCGCTCGATTATATTTTCTGCCTCGGTAGATAGTCCAATCTCCCTCGAGGAAATCGAGGGCGTCGTTGACAGATGCAAAGACTTGCGACGCCCCGCCCTTCATGCGGACGGTCACGGGGGTCATCCAAACCAGTTCCGGGTTGAGCATGATGTCCTCCTTTCGCATTCACACCGGATGAAAAGAAGTGGATCAGAGATTGGCGCGGAACCCGCGATTTTCAAGACCCCACCATATCCTCACCGGGGCCTGATGGGCCCAGCGAGGGCTCTGCGTTCAAGGCGAGTTCCCCATCCACTGAGGCTTGAATCAGAACCCTGTCCTTCCTAGCTCTTGCGCGGCCGAGACCCAGGCGGGCTCGGCCACCTCGCATGTCTGTTCATAGTGAGACGATTATGGAAGAGAAAAACCGATTGATCAAAGACCTTAGCGTTGAGGAACGCGAAGACCTATTTGCCGATATTGCCCGTGTTCTGGAGGACACCTCCCACGAGGCCTATGTCGAAGGTAAGCGGCACTTCGCCGCGTTTTCGGCCAACATGGCGCAGGCGATCCGCATAAACGCCGGCGAACTGGCGCGCGACGACGTGCAAGATGCCGAACGCGTGCTTCAGCAGGCGACGGCCGTCATCTCAAATTTTCACGCAGGTCGTCCTTATCGAATGATCAGCCACGCCATCCATTGAGGGTCCGGGACTTTCATCAGAAGGACGATGATTGCCGGTGAATATTGGTTCTGAGAACCGTGGCGGAATGCCGTGTTAATGCAGAGTGCAGGGTGAATAATGAGGCCAATCTGCGACGGCAAAAATTTGCGCCCCCACCTCTTGAAACCTGGAAAATCGCAAACCAAATCGATGGTCGCCAGTCGCCGCAAGGGCTGGCTTTGCTGGAGGCGTCGCGCCCTCGGCGCCTTCATATCCATGTTGCTTCAAGGAGGATATGGTGATGGCAACATCTTACGACTACGCACCCCTGTTCCGCTCGAGCGTCGGGTTCGACCGGATTTTCAACCTGCTTGAGAATGCGCATCGCGCCCGTACGATCAGTGACTGGCCGCCTTACGACATCGTCAAGACGGGCGATGACAGCTATCGCATCTCGATCGCGGTCGCAGGCTTCGCCTCGGACGATCTTGAAATCACATTTCAGTCCAATCTCCTGACCGTCACCGGAAAGAAGCAGGAAGCGGCTCAGGAGGGATATTTGCACCGCGGCATTGCCGGGCGGCCGTTCGAGCATCGCTTTGAGCTTGCCGATCACGTCAGGGTCCATGCGGCCGACCTGAACAACGGTCTCCTGGAGATCGAACTCGTGCGCGAGGTTCCGGAGGAGATGAAGCCGCGGAAGATCGATATCCAGGCCGAAACAGCTTTGCCACGCAAGGAGGTTTCGCCGCAAATCGAGGCGCGGAAGGCTGGATAAAGGACCGCAGTGAGAAGGGGGCCCTTGCCGATGGGCCCCCAACGACATTTTGGGTTGGAAAGGAGTGCAAGAATGAAACCCGATATGTTCAAAACGCCCGTGACGATCCTAGTCGGGCTTGGATTTCCCACCAACGTTTGTTCCGTGATGGAGGCTTACCGTCACTTGGTTGAATGGCCAGCCTCGAACCGGGATGCAGCGCACCGCGCGGCCCTCAATGCCTGTAGCGCCGCGTTGCGCAGCGAGATCGAAGCGGAAACAGCCCGCGGGCTGTTTGCTGCCTTTGCGGAAAAGCACGATCTGCTTGCGCCAGATGCCTTTGTGCCAGAGGCGATACGGTCAAGGCGACGGCCGGGATCCAGTCAGGTGAGGTGAGCGGTGATGAAACACATCTTGGAGTACGCCATCAGCGAGGCGATGGCTCGCGGCCCTGCCGTTCTCATGGCGCCAACCTTTGAGATCCATCGGCCGATGGACGTTGTTCAATCCGCTGCCATTTCGGTCGATGACAAGCGTGCAATCCTTGCGTCCTGGGCGTCGGATTATCATGCAGTGCGGTCACGCCCGTCTCTCCGTTGGATACCAGGCACGCCAAGCCCCGTCGCGATCGATGAAATCAAAGCAGCGCTCGTGGAGCTTGACCGGCGCTACGTTATCTAGGGAAGCCCGGCCTCGATAAGCGGCCGTGCGCGTGTATCTGGGCCGCGGCATTGAGGACCCGGCTTTACGCTCACGACAGCGTGCTCTTCAACCGGGCGACAGGGGTCGGCCGTTGGTTGCAAACAGGTCGGTCCCGCGGCGCTTTGCACTCCGCCAACTGAAGGCGAGATGAATTGGCTGCTCAGCCACGGCTCTCAAAAGGAACCATTTTCTCTCCTTGACGTTGTCATGCTTGGGCAATGTCTATCCGGTGCAGGGGAAATGGAAACCGTTACTCTACTTCTCGTCGAGGACGAGTCCCTGCTGCTCTTGGAATTCGAGCAGGCGCTGGCGGACGCCGGATTCAATATCATCGCGGCAGCCGGGGGACGAGATGCCCTGCAAATCCTAAACGCCCCGCCGACTCCGATTCAGGGTCTCGTCACCGACATACGGCTAGGAGCGCCGCCTGACGGGTGGGATCTCGCACGCGGTGCACGAGAAATCGACCCACAGATTCCCGTGGTTTATGTCAGTGGCGACAGCGCCCGCGATTGGGGTTCAAAAGGCGTCCCGAACAGCATCATGCTTGAGAAGCCCTTCGCCATGGCTCAGCTGGTCACCGCGATCTCCCAGCTCCTGAACGAGATAAGCGCTAGCCCCCCGTCGCTCAGCTGAGCATGTCGCGCTGCACAACCAACGTCGAGACAACCCAGTACCCGGCGCGTTCCTGTTAGCGTTTTGGGGTTCTCAAGTGCCGTTTGTGCGGGCCCAGGTAAGTTGCTATCGTGTAGACCGCTGGTGGGTTCTGCAGCCGAGTGTCCTAGGGGGTGCGTGGAGATCGGAATGAAAACCGGTAACGGGCACGTGGTCGATCCGGGTGTACAGTCACTACCGTCGGGTGCTTCATTCGAGGAAGCATCGACTGCCCCCAGTGAGCTGGGGTGGGCTGATAGTTATCCTGCTGAAGAGATCCTCAAAGCTCTGCCAGCGGCTGTCTACACGACAGATGCGGACGGGCGGATTGCATTTTTCAATGAAGCGGCCGTATCGCTTTTGGGCTTTCGCCCAGAGCTCGGCAAAGCGGACTTCTGGAGCTCCTGGAGGCTTTATCGGCCGGATGGAACGCCGCTACCCTATGATGAATGTCCAATGGCTCTCACTCTGAAGCAGAGGTTGCCTGTAAGTGGAAATGAAACGCTGGCCGAGCGACCCGACGGTACTCGGGTGGCGTTCGTCCCCTACGCCGCGCCGCTTTTTGACCGTACCGGTGCCTTTGTCGGCGCGGTCAATCTTTTGGCGGACATCAAGGAGCGCAAAGCGACCGAACAGCGCGGCCAAGAGGGCGAGACGCGCCTTCCGCTCTCTTTTCGAGAACGTTGGCGCCGCTGTCTGGGAGCAGGACTTTTCGCGGGTCGTTGACCTTCTCGACAAGCTACGGGCAGAGGGCCTCTCGGATCTGCGAAGCTATCTGGAGGCGCATCCGGAGGTGCTGCAAGAGGCAATCACGCGCGTTCGGATCCTCGACGTCAACCCATTCGCAGTCGAACTGTTCGAGGCGACCAGAAAGGAAGAGTTGCTACGATCGCTCTCTAGCGTATTTTTGCCGGAGACGTCCGCGATCTTTCTCGAGGAATTGGTGACCATCTGGGAAGGAGGCCGGCGGTTCGGCAGCGATGTCGCGCTGCGTACTCTTTCGGGGCGGCGGATCGACGTCCTCTTCACAATCACTTTCGACGGAGCGCGCTGCGAACGCGCCTATGTCACCATCCTCGACATCTCAAAGCGCAAGGCGAGCGAGCGCCGCTTTGAGGCGGTCGACAAGATCGCCAAGGCGATCGCCAGCAATCTCGATCTGGATTACATCGTTCAGACGGTGACCGACGCCGCCACTGAGCTCACAGGGGCCAAATTCGGTGCCTTCTTCTATAATCTCACTGACCCCGAGGGTGAGCGCTACACGCTCTATACCCTCTCAGGTGTGCCACGAGAGGCTTTCGCAAACTTCCAACTGCCGCGCAACACGGCGATCTTCGACCCCACGTTCCACGGCCTCGGCGTCGTGCGTTCAGGGAATATTCGCGTCGACCCGCGCTATGGAAAATCGGCGCCTTATTACGGCATGCCCAAGGGGCACTTGCCAGTGGTCAGCTATCTGGCCGTTCCGGTCACATCGCATTCGGGCGAAGTGCATGGCGGTCTTTTCTTCGGCCACGACGAACCGGACGTCTTTACCGCCGAAGCCGAGGAGACGGTTATCTCGATCGCGGCGCATGCGGCGATCGCAATCGACAACGCGCAGCTGTTCAGAGCGAAAGAGCGTGAAGTCTCCGAACGACGTCAGGCGGAGCGGGCGGCCCAGCAACTTGCCGCCATTGTCGAGTCGTCGGAAGACGCGATACTTTCAATGGACCTCAATGGTGTCATCGCCAGCTGGAATGCCGGAGCGGAACGGCTCTACGGCTATGCCGACGAGGAAGTGATCGGGCGGCCAGTTACACTTCTCATCCCCGCCGACCGGCTCGGCGAGGAGCTTGACATCCTGGCGCAAATTCGCGCCGGGGACCGTGTCGATCATTTCGAGACGGTCAGGCGGCGCAAGGACGGCGCCTTGATCCCGGTTTCGCTGCGAATTTCACCGATCTACGACGACGCTGGGCTCATCATCGGCGCCTCGAAGATCGCGCGTGACGTCAGCGAGCGCAAGCAGGCCGAACAACAGAAGGATCTGCTGATCCAAGAAATGGCGCACCGGGTGAAGAACCTGTTCACCGTCTCGAGCAGCGTCGTGACATTGAGCGCAAGATCCGCAAAGTCTGCGGAGGAGCTCGCTTCGGCCGTCGGCGCGCGGCTGGCCTCCTTGGCGCGGGCCCATGCGCTCACCCTCCCACGTTTGGGTGGCGCAGAAGCCGCCGAGGGCAGCGCAACCCTGAAAGAGCTGCTCGGCACCTTGTTGTCACCTTACGCTGGCGATACCGATCAAGGGCAGCGAGTGACGATCCAAGGCGACGACCTTTGGGTGTCACGCTCGGCCATAACCGGTCTTGCGCTTGTCGTACATGAGTTTGCAACCAATGCCGCCAAGTACGGAGCTCTGTCGACCGACCGCGGCCAGCTTGACATTGAATGCATCGACCACGGCCAAACCCTGGAATTGGTCTGGACCGAGCGAGGAGGGCCGACAGTCGAAGAGACCGAGACAGAAGGGTTCGGTACGAAGCTTGGCAAACTCACTCTCGAAAAGCAGTTTCGCGGAGAGATCATCCGCATCTGGAACCCGGAGGGGCTCATCCTTCGGATGATCGTTCCGAAGGATCGGTTGCAGCAAGAATAGGGCCATCCTTGAGGCGCATAGGCTCTCAGGACGTGTCATGATGCGCCCCGAGCACGATGACGGCCCAGCTGGGATTTGCATCTGCCTCTCCGCGTCTTGCGGCGTCAACCACCCTCACAACATCACGCCGGGCTCGTCTGTTGTCGTTGGCGTAAGAATGCGGACGTCTTTTCTTGGTTGGCATTTGGTTTGAGACTCCGCGGGCTGAGAATCTCATGTTAAGTGCAAGCGCAAAGAGCTCCGCGACTGGCGCCCTGCCCAGGTGGCAGTCGTTTCGGCCGGCGTCACAGGCTGGCACGGCATAGTCGATCACGAAATGTTCCTGCTTTGTGAATCGCGTAATGTATCGTCCGGAATTCGCGCTACGAAGTTTGGCGCGCTGGGGTGTCAGTTATCGATCGCTTTCAGCCGTATCGTTGACAGGTCTCCCATTTGCGTCAAGCGCGTTGGAGCACCTGAGCGTGTAGCTGTGGGGGCGAGCTTGGAAGTTTTTTGGAGAAACCGATTGGCGCAAACGTCGGCCGCACCGTCCGGTTGCTTGGGCGGGGGCGCGGGGATCAAAGTGACTGTCGCGGCAGTTTACCGTAGGCGATTGCCCGCATTTTCAACTGGAGCATCAGCGGGTGTGGATGGTTCGGACGAGTGGCGCGCCGAGAGGACGGCGCGCCATGTGTCTAGTTGATTGTGGTGACGCCTAGCCGTTTTTCATGCTCATGCGTCGGTTCGGACTTTGAACGACCTGACTCGCGCCACATTGCTGCTTCGAAGAGAGCCGTTTCATCGCGAATGCCGACCCGAAACTCATGCAACAAGTAGGTCGCGAGGCGGTCGGCACGCTCGCTCGGCCGATCAATGTGGCACCACGTGCAAACCCTGTCGAAGATCCCTTGCAGGAAGTCCAATTCGGTCGGGCTTATCCAGTCACTGTCTAGGGGGTCAAACATCTGGGCCTCCCGTCCCGCATTATGCCGCAGTGCGACTGTCGTCGCCTCTGTCGCCGAGCGTGGTGACGCGGGCGACGCCCTTCGCTGGCAGACCCGCCTCCAGACACGCAGCGACGAAAGCTTCACGTGCGATCGCCACCGGCGTTCTTCGGTTAA
>NZ_JTLA01000182.1:0-16776 GCF_000799055.1 Ensifer sp. ZNC0028 | reverse complement strand
CTGCTTGCCCTGGTCGTCGGTCAGGCGGATGCGCACCTCGATGCCGCTATCCTTCTGGAACTGCTCGATGAAATCCTGCGGCAGGAACTTGTCATAGGTGGTGATGTTGAGAACCGACCTCTGCGCATGCGCCGACCGGATGATGTAAGGCGCGGCGAGCATCGTAGCGCCCCCTGCCCCCAACAGCTTGAGCGCGCTCCTGCGATTGATTTTCTGCCCGATAGTCATTGTTCCTCCTCTCGCCTCCCAGCGTGACCTGATGGCGTCAGTGCGCCGCATGAGCGCTATCCTGATCCCGTCGCCAATCGCGCAACCGGATCGACCCGACTGCAGCCTGCCTAGAGATAAGCGCAGCAAATTTGACCCGTCTAATTGTTTTTGAGTCTGCGCCCATTCCAAAAGGTTATAGGCTAGGATTTGCGCCGGGACGGCGAATGGCGATATTTTGCAGGGGCCCCTGGCGGACGCATTGTCAACCTGCGCGCGCAAAGCTAGGTTGGAGCCAATTCGGACCTGCATGAAGTTATGAAATGAAGCGCGCACCGAACCTACGACAAATCGAGGCTCTCAAGGCCGTCATCGAATGCGGCACGGTCAGCCGTGCCGCGGAAGTCCTGCACATCTCGCAACCCGCTGTGAGCAAACTTCTGGCGCATCTGGAAGAAGATACGGAGCTTGAACTCTTCGAGCGCATCAAGGGGCGGCTCATTCCTTCGGAGCATGGGATGCGGCTCTACAAGGAAATCGATCGCGTCTTCGCCGGCATCAAGCAGATCGAGCGCGCCGTCGACCTGATCCGGCGCGAGGAACTGGGGCAGATCTCGGTCGGTGTGATGCCGGCGCTTTCCGGCCTCTTCATCAGCGACACCAACAAACGCTTTCTTGCCGGGCACGGCGACGCCTATATCTCGGTGGTGATCCGCAGTTCGCAGTTCATCGTCGAGTGGCTGCTATCCAAGCAGGTCGATATCGGCCTCATCAATCGCAACACGGACAACCCCTATATCGAGTGCGTTCCCTTGCGCGGCGGAGACCTCGTCTGCATTGCGCCGCGCGATCATCGCTTCGCTGCGAAACAGGAGATCGTGCCCGCCGACATCCACGGCGAGCCCTATATCGGCTTTGCCGCGGACAACCGCATCCGGCAAAAGATCGAAAGTACGCTCGATACCCACGGCACGCGGTTGAACTACATCATGGATGCGACCCTTGCGCCGGCGGTATGCGAAATGGTCGCCAACGGACTGGGGATCGCCATCGTCGATCCGGTGTTCGCCTTTGGCCAGCGCGACCGGCTGACGATCAGGCCGTTCCTGCCCAGCATCCCATCGGATCTCAGCCTCTGCTGGTTGCGCGACACGCGGAACCGTCATCTGGTCGACGCCTATGTCGAGGCAACCCGCGCGACGGTCCACGACATGCGACAAGCAATGGAGACGGTCTGAGGTCGCGTGTGGCGGCCCGCGGGATTTCGCGGCTTTACAAGCCTCGATCAGAAACCGAGATTACGGGCCTGACAGAACTGGTGATCCATGCCGACCACTCCCCTCCGTGTTGACGCATTTTCCGAAGCGCATGTTCCCGAGATGCTCGACTGGTTTTCGAGCCTGGAGGCGCTGGTCCAATGGGGCGGCCCCGGCCTCTCCTTTCCGCTGGAAGCAGCACAGCTCGAGGCGATGCTCGCCGGGACCGAAGGCGCCGAAGCCGAGCGCTTGATGTTTGCGGGGATCGTCGACGGCAAGCTCGCCGGCCATGCGCAGGTGGCGCTCGACTGGGCAAACGGCGTCGGCCGCCTCGCCCGAGTTGCCATCAATCCGCGCATGCGCGGACAGGGCCTCGCCCAGCCATTCCTCCGTGAAGTGACCCGCCGCTTTTTCGCCGACCCTGCCTTCGAGCGGCTGGAACTTAACGTCTACACCTTCAACGAGGCGGCGATCCGCACTTACCGCAGCCTCGGCTTTCAGGAAGAAGGCGTTCGACGCTCCTCCGCCAAGGTCGGGGATGCCAGGTGGGACACGGCGATCTACGGCCTGCTCAGAGGGGAATGGGCCGAGTGCGCCGCCGCCGCTCAGTAGGGCAAGCCGACATAGTTCTCCGCCAGCGCCGTCTCGGCCGCCACCGAATGAGTGAGGTAGCCGAGTTCGGCTTCCTGGATGCGCTGGTCGAAATCGCCGGTATCCGGAAAGCGATGCAGCATCGTGGTCATCCACCAGGAGAAGCGCACGGCCCTCCAGACGCGCGCCAGCGCCCGCGCCGAATAGGCGTCGATGCCGGCATTCGAACGGTCCTGGTAGTGTTCGAGCAGCCCCTCGAAGAGATAGTGCACGTCGCTGGCGGCCAGGTTCAGGCCCTTCGCGCCCGTTGGCGGCACGATATGGGCGGCATCTCCGACCAGGAAAAGGCGGCCGAAACGCATCGGCTCGGCAACGAAGGAGCGCAGCGGCGCGATCGATTTTTCGAAGGACGGTCCGGTCACCATCGCTTCGGCATGGTGTTGCGGCAAGCGCCGGCGCAGTTCGTCCCAGAAGCGTTCGTCGGACCAGTCCTCGATCTTCTCGCTCACCGCGCATTGGATGTAGTAGCGGCTGCGCGTCTGAGAGCGCATCGAGCAGAGCGCGAAGCCGCGCGGGTGGTTGGCATAGATCAGTTCGTGATCGACCGGCGGCACGTCGGCGAGGATACCGAGCCAACCGAAGGGATAGACCTTCTCGAAGGTCTTGAGCGCCTTTTCCGGCACGGCCTTGCGGCTGATCCCGTGAAAGCCGTCGCAACCGGCGATGAAGTCGCAATCGATGCGCTGGGCCGTGCCATCCTTTTCGAAGGTCACGTAGGGCTGGTGGCCGTCGAAGTCCTGCGGTTCGACATTGGCCGCCTCGTAGATCGTGACGGCCCCTGAATGCTCGCGATGCTCCATCAGGTCGCGCGTCAGTTCCGTCTGGCCATAGACCATGACGCGTTTGCCGCCGGTCAGATGCTTGAGATCGATACGATGGTCGCGACCGTCGAAGGCGAGCGAGAAGCCGTCATGCGGCAGCCCTTCCTTGTGCATGCGTGCGCCGGCTCGGGCGCGATCCATCAGGCCGACCGTGCCTTCCTCCAGCACGCCGGCGCGCACGCGACCGAGGATGTAGTCCTTGCTGACACGATCGACGATGACGTTGTCGATGCCGGCTTCCGTCAGCAATTGCCCAAGCAGAAGACCCGACGGGCCCGACCCGATGATGACGACCTTGGTGCGCATGCTCTCCTCCGGAATTAGCGGAATTGTCTTTTGGCAAAATCTGCGCTGGGCCGGCTTCGCTCTCAATGGACAAATCCGCCATGAAATTGCACAAATCGAACATGGCTTCAGGATGTGCGGCATGAAGAAGACGGTTCCGACCTACGAGCTCTACGGCGAAAAGTCTGGAGAACGGCCGGATTTCTGGCTGCATTGCGAGACGATTCCGTCACGAAGCAGCCTCTACCACTGGGAGATCGGGCTGCACCGGCACGAGAGCTTCTTTCAGATCTTGTACATTGCCGGCGGCTCCGGCGATGCCGTCTTCGGCAACGCGGTCAACATGATCGAACCGCCTGTCGTCATCACCGTTCCGCCGGCGCTCAGCCACGGCTTCCGCTTCTCACGTGACATCGACGGCTTCGTCTTCACCATCCTCGCTTCACATTTGAAGACGACGCCCGGCGAGCGCAGCCGCCTTGGCGCCTGGCTCGCCGCCCCGCATCTGATCCGGCTCGGCGGTGGCGAGGATGCGGCCTACATCGCCGCAACGCTCACGCGCCTCGCCAGGGAATGGGAGACCAGCCGCAGCAACCGCGCCGATCTTCTCGACGCCTATCTGACCGCTGCCCTGACGCTGACGGCACGTATCGACGAGACGAGCGACGAGCGGGATGACAGCAACGAGAGTGAAAACGAACGGCGGGTCCAGCGCTTCCAGGCGCTTTTGCAGCAGCACCATCGCGCCCATTGGCCGGCCGCCGCCTATGCCCGCGAACTCGGTCTGTCGCTCACTCATCTCAACCGGATCACGCGCGCAATCGCCGGGCTCAGCGCGCACGAAATGATTTCGCGAAAGCTCGTCGGAGAGGCTAGACGCGAACTCGTCTTCACCCGCGCCAGCGTGCAGGAAATCAGCTTCCGCCTCGGCTTTGCCGATCCGGCATATTTCTCCCGTTTCTTCGTACGCCAGACGGGCATGACGCCGCGCGCCTGGCGGCTCGCCGAGCGCGACAGGCTCGGCGCTTAGCAACGCCAAGTGTCAGGGGGCTGTGGTCCAATCCTCGACGCGCAGGCCGGGCACGCGATCGAACTCCCGGCGGTTGTTGGTCACCAGGATCAAACCTTGAGAGCGTGCATGACCAGCGATCAACTGATCGTAAGGCCCTATCGGAGTTCCGCTGCGGGCGAGTTCGGCACGCAACTGTCCGGTATGGGTCGCTGCCCCTTGATCATAGTTGAGGACTTCAAGACGGGCGGAAAAGCCTTCAATGACCGAAAGGTTGCGCTCGGGCATGGCGGATCTTTCCGCGCCATAGATCAGCTCCATCAGGCTGATCGAGCTGATGCACAATTGTCCGTGATGCCTGTTAAACGCCTCGCGAACCTGTTGCGGCCGGTTCTTGACCGTGTAGATGCAAATGTTCGTGTCGAGCATGTATTTCAGCATCAGAGTGACTCGCGCTCCTGGGCCTCCGGCTGCTCTCTCTCCACCATGAAATCGGCTGTTATGGGCTCGCCATCGAACCAGCTGTCCCAGGCTTCGCCAGCGGGCGTAATGATCCGCGTTCGCCCGACCGCGACAATATCGACACGTTTGACATCCTCCGGAAGCGCCACGGCCTTCGGCAGCCGGATCGCCTGACTGCGGTTGCTGAGAAAAACTGCGCCCTGTTCCGGCATTGCCGCCTCCGGGATATACTTTGCGTATATCCAAGATGGTTTCAGCCGCAGGATATGTCAATGGGATATACGAGCTCTCTCTCAGCTGGCGCCTGTTGGTCGCTTTGATCGAAGGGCGCTTGGTTATAGTCGACCACGACCGGCTTCCCCCCTCTCGGCAATCCAAAAAGACTTTTGCAACGACTCAAAACGGGAGCAGAATCAAGGCGGGTCCGAGGGGGACCCGGCGAAAATGCGGAGGAAGACATGGCAGTACGCGATCCGTCGCCCTCGTTGTACAACGAGGATCTAGCACCGGCCGAAGAGCGTCGCTGGGGCGCTTTCAGCATCTTCAATGTTTGGACATCCGACGTGCACAGCCTGTGGGGCTATTACCTAGCGGCAAGCCTGTTCCTGCTCTGCGGCAGCTTCATAAACTTCGTCATCGCCATCGGCATCGGATCGCTGGTGATCTTCTTCCTGATGAGCCTCGTCGGCAACGCGGGCGTGCGCACCGGTGTGCCCTTCCCCGTTCTCGCCCGCGCCTCCTTCGGCACCTTCGGTGCCAACGTACCGGCACTCGTTCGCGCCGTGGTCGCCTGCTTCTGGTATGGTGCGCAGACGGCTGCGGCGTCCGGCGCCATCGTCGCCCTTCTCATTCGCAACGAAGGCATGCTGGCCTTCCACCAGAACAGCCACATGCTCGGCCATTCGACGCTTGAGGTGATCTGCTACGTCGTCGTCTGGTCGCTGCAACTGCTGATCATTCAGCGCGGCATGGAGACCGTGCGCAAGTTCCAGGATTGGGCCGGCCCAGCCGTCTGGATCATGATGCTGATCCTTGCTGTCTACCTGATCGTCAAATCAGGCACCTTCTCCTTCGGCTCGGAAATCCCGCGCGACGTGCTCATCGAGAAAACCAAGGACGCGGGCGTTCCCTGGGAACCGGGCACGTTCCCCGCACTTGCGGCGGTCGCCGCCACCTGGATCACCTACTTCGCAGCGCTCTATCTGAACTTCTGCGACTTCTCGCGCTATGCGACCGACGTGAAGACCCTGCGCAAGGGCAATCTCTGGGGTCTGCCGATCAACCTGCTCGCCTTCTGCCTGGTCGCCGGCGTCACGACGACCGCTGCCTTTGCCGTCTATGGCGAAGTGCTGCTGCATCCGGACCAGATATCGGCGAAATTCGACAGCTGGTTCCTGGCTCTGCTTGCCGCGCTCACCTTTGCCGTTGCCACGCTCGGCATCAACGTCGTCGCAAACTTCGTGTCGCCGGCCTTCGACTTCGCCAACGTCTTCCCGCGGCAGATCAACTTCAAGCGCGGCGGCTACATCGCGGCGCTGATCGCCCTCATCCTCTACCCCTTCGCCCCTTGGGAAACGGGGGCTGCGCATTTCGTCAACTTCATCGGTTCGACGATGGGGCCGATCTTCGGGGTGATGATGGTCGATTACTACCTCATCCGCCGCGGCCAGCTAAACGTCGAGGCGCTCTATCACGAGGATGGCGAGTTCCGCTTCCAGGGCGGCTGGCACGGCAGCGCCTTCATCGCCTTTGCGATCGGCGCTCTGTTCTCGTCGATCCTGCCGACCTTCACCACCATCCTGCCGGCCTGGTGGGGCATTTATGGCTGGTTCTTCGGCGTCGCCATCGGCGGGGCGATCTACTACGTCTTGAGGATCGGCGCCCGCAAGCCGGCCTTTGCGGCCTGACCGCTTAGCAATGCGCCCGGGCAACGTGCACCGGGCACATTGCCGCTCATGTGGCAATGTGAGCGTTGAAATAGACGGCACCGGCCTGATCGCGCGGGCGCTCGAAAGCACCGCTGACCGAAAACGTCGTTTCGATCAGGCCGCTGTCGGCGAGCGAGTCGGCCGTGCCGCAAAACACGGTCCGACCTTTCGCCAGCAGCACGATCCGGTCGGCGATCGCCATGGCCTGGTTGAGGTCGTGGATCGCAACCACGACCGTCACCTGCCGCTCGCGGCGCAGACGGCACAGCAACTCCAGCACCTCCACCTGGTGGCCGATGTCGAGAAACGAGGTCGGCTCGTCGAGCAGCAGGATCTCTGCCTCCTGCGCCAGCGCCGCCGCAATCCAGGCCCGCTGACGCTCACCACCCGACAGAGCCCTCAGATCCCGGTGCGCGATATCGCGCAGATCGGCACTGTCGAGCGCCCAATCAACCGCCTGGCGATCGGCAGTGGAAAAGCCGCCGAAGGCGCCGGTATGGGCAAAGCGCCCATGCCGGACCAGTTGCTCGACGGTCATCCCCTCAGGCGAGAGCGGCGCCTGCGGCAGGAAGGAGAGCCGGCGCGCCAGCTGGCGACGCTTCCATGAGCGCACCGACCGGCCGTCGAGCGTGACGTCGCCGGCCTCCGGCACCGTCAGTCCCGCAAGCGCATGGAGTGCGGTGCTTTTGCCCGAGCCATTCGGGCCGATCAGCGCAACGATTTCGCCGCGGCCGAGCTCGAGGGCGAAGCTTGCGAGTGCGCAATGCCCGGCATAGCGTATGGTGACGTCGGCGGCTTTGAGATGCATCACGGCCTCATCGATAGCGGCGAAGAAGAACGAGCAGGAACGGCGCACCAGCAAAGGCTGTGACGACGCCGATTGGGATTTCCTCGGCGCCGCCGGCAAGCCGTCCGACGAGATCGGCCCCCACGACCAGTGTCGCGCCGATGAGCGCCGTCAGCGGCAGGACCACCGAAAAATGGCGGCCGGCCAGGAACCGTGCAAGATGCGGCACCACGAGCCCGATGAAAATCAGCGGACCGACGACGCCGACGGCACTGGCGGCAAGGACGCAGGCAACGGCGAGAACCAGCGTGAAATGCAGGCGATAATTCAGCCCGAAGGAGCGCGAGACGTCCTCTTCGAAGCGCAAGAGCGCCAGTGAACGGTGGAGGAACGGAAGCACGGCGAGAGCCGCGATCGTGAACGGCAGGAGAAAGAGCACGTGCTCCCAGCCGCGGGCATAGAGGCTGCCGGCCAGCCATTGCATGACGATCTCGAACCGGGCGCTGCCCCAGCCGACGATGATGCCCATGGCAAGCGCATGAAGAAAGGCGCCGATCGCGATGCCGCACAGCGTCACGCGCAGAGCGCTCAATCCCTTGCGCACGGCAAGCCCGTAAATCAGCGCCCCGGCCGCAAGCCCGCCGATGGCACCGGCGAGCGGCAGCCAGGCAACAGGCAAAGCGTAGAGCGTGTTGGCATCGGAGGCGACGCCATAGACCGTGACGAAGAGGAAGAGCGTCACCGCCAGCGTTGCCCCTTGGGAAATCCCCATGATGGTCGGGTCGGCCAGCGGGTTGCGCGTGACCGTCTGCAGCAGCGCGCCGGCGACCGCGAAATGCATGCCGGCGAGAATGCCGGTCAGGATGCGCGGGATCCGGATGGTCTCGATGATCAGCCGCGCGTTGTCGGTTCCGCGGCCGAGCAGAACGGCGACGACATCAGACAGCGGCAGGTCGGCGACGCCGAGCAGGATCGCCGCCAGCAGAAGGCCCGGAAACAGCGCGACCAGCAGCAAGCTGTGTCGCAGCGCTGGCGCTTCTCTCGTCGTTCCTCCCCTCATCGCCCCCCGCCTCCGGCACCGGACCACGGCCCGCGTTGTGTCAGATAGATGAACACCGGACCGCCGATCAGCGCGGTAAAGATGCTGACCGGAATTTCCCGGGGGGCGGCGACCGAGCGGGCGAGCGCGTCCGCCGTCATCAACAGGCATCCGCCAAGGGCGATGTTGAGGAGAAGCGCCCAGAGCGCCGAGCCTGGCCGCAACAGCCGGACGAGATGCGGGGCGGCCAGCCCGACAAAGGCAACGGGTCCTGCGACCGGCGTCACGCCGGCAACGAGGCAGATGGCGGCGACAAGCAGCAGGAGCTTCCACAGGGCGGGATTGGCGCCCATGCCGGCGGCGGCCTCGTCGCCGAGCGACAGGAGCGCGATGATGCGGTGGCAGGAAAGTGCAATGCCGAGCCCGACGACGATCCACGGCAGCATGTAGCCGACCTGCGCCCAGGATCTCCCTTGAAAGCCACCGGAAAGCCAGAACAGCACCGAGGGAGATTGCGGTCCGCCGCGCACCAGCAGGTAGGTGGTGACCGCGTTCAAGAACAGGGCAACCGTAATCCCGCCAAGTGCCAGATGCAGCGGAGAGGCCCGGCCACCCCGTGCTGCCCACAGCGTCAGCGCCGCGGCCGCCAAGCCGCCGACCATACCGATGGTCGGATAGAACGTGGAGGAGACGGCCGGGAAAAGGACGAAGGTCGCGACGATGAAGGCGACGGCGCCGGCAGTGACGCCGGTGAGGTCGGGCGCGGCCAGCGGATTGCGCGTGATCGATTGCAGCAGGTAGCCCGAGACGGCGAGCGCCGCGCCAGCGAGATAGGCGGCAATGCTTCTCGGCATGCGCAGCGTCCAGACGATGATCGAGTCGGTGCCGCCTGCCGGCGACGACAACGCCGTCAGCGCCTGGGAGAGCGTCATCGGCTTTGCGCCGAAGATCAGCGCCGCCACGCTGACGATCAGCGCCGCCGCGAGCAGCATCGCAAACCACAACGGCGCGCGCGCCTGTTCGCTCATGACCGTTGCTCCGACACGTTCCCTGTTGCAGCCATATCGGTCGTTGTCCGATGGAAGGCCCAAAAAAGGCCGATCGCGGCGGCAGCAAAGCCGAGGGCCATGCCGAGCCAGACGCCGGTGGCGCCGGGGGCGAGGTGGAAACCGATGACCCAGGCGGCCGGAGCGCCGATCAGCCAATAGCTTGCAAGCGTGATCCAGAAGCCGCTTGCGGCGCGGCCGACGCCGCGAAGCGCACCGATACCGATGTTCTGAGCGAAATCGGGCAGTTGGGCGAGCGCCGCGACGGACAGCAGCGCGGAAGCAGCCAGGTAGGTTGCGCCCCCGGCGCCTGCCGGCGACAAGGAAAACAGAGCCAGGATCGGCCCCGGCAACAGCAGGAATGCCAACGAGAAGATGGGGGCAACCGAGATGCCGAGCAGAAGCCCCGTTCTGCCGACCCGCCGGGCGCGTTCGCTGTCGGCGGCCGCAAAGGCTTCGCTGACCCCGACCGAAGTCGCGTGCGAGAGGCCGACCGACAGCATGAAGACGACATAGACGACCTGGTTGACCGCCGCCTGCGCGGCGAGCGCGGCGGCACCCCAGGCGCCGACCATGAGGGTGACGAGCGCCGTGAACCCGGCCTCGGAAGCGTAGGATCCGGCCGTCGGGATACCGATCGCAAGCAGCCGCCGGATAGCTGCGAAGACCTCCCCGATGGACGAGAGGCGCGAGAACGACAGCCGACGGTGCGTGATCCAGGCAATGGCTGCGAACTGCAAGAGGTAGGCGAGCGTGCTTGCGGCTGCGACGCCCGGAACGCCGAGCCTCGGCAGGCCGAAGGCACCGAACAGCAGGCCATAGTCGAGCAGGGCATTGACCAGAATGGTCGCAAGCGTGATCGCCAGCAGGACATTCGCCTGACGCCGGCCGACGACGACCCCACGATAGGCGTAGAAGCAGAAGAGCGGGATGATGCCGGGCGCCAGGAACAGCAGGTATTCCCGCGCAAGCTCGACGACGCCGGCATCCTGCCCGAGCCAGCGCAGGCCGCTGCCGCCGATCATCATCAACGCAGCCGAAATCAGCCCGGCAACAACGGCAATGCTCAGTGCACCCAGCAAATGGGACAGCGCAACCTCTTCGCCTGATGCCTCGGCCACCAGATTGGAGGTGCCGACGGTCAGGCCGAATCCGATGGTGCGCAGCAGGTTGAACACGGCGAGCCCGAGTGCGGCAGCCGCCAGCGCCTCGGCGCCAACCCAGCCGAGCATCAGCAGGTCGGTGGTCGAGATCGCGACCTGTGCAAGCTGTATCAGCGCCAGCGGCGTTGCCAGCTGGACGATGCGGTGCGCTTCGGAAACTGTAGGGCGGATACGAGGCATGAGAATTCACCGGCGCCGCAAACACAAGGGCCGGTTCACCTGTTACTGGATGGAGGCGGGGATGAACTTGCGGGCTTCCGTCTTCACGTCGATGGCTGGAAAGGCATCGGGGTAAAGCAGATGCGCTGCCTCGCGCAACACCATCTGGCGGGCGATGGGGCCATGCGCCTCGACCCAATGGTCGCCGACATAATGCACGCGTCCGTTCTTCACCGCCGAGAGCTGCTGCCAGATCGGATTGTTTTCCTGCGGGCGATCCGGGCCGTAGTCGTAGACGAAGATGACCTCCGGATCCTTCTCCAGCAGGGTTTCGAGGCTCATTTCCATGCCCCAGTTCCCCGGAACGGACGGCGTCGGGTTCTGACCGGCGATGTTGTCGCCACCAAGCGCCACCAGGATGGCCGCGGTCATGTTTTCCGAACGGAAGACCCAGGGAATGTCACCGCCCCACATTACGACGAACCGCGGATGCTTGTCCTTCGGCGCCTTCGCTGCAAAGGCATCGAGGTCGCTCTTGAAGGCAGCGTTGATCTCCTGCCCGCGTTTCGGCTGGCCGAGGATCGTCGACAGTTGCGCGATGGTGCGGTCGCTGTCGGCATAGAGTTCGAGGTCGTAGGCGAGATAGGGCGCGACCTTCTCGTACTGGGCGGCATTGCCTTCGGTGTAGCGGCGGATCGCAACCGTGAGATCCGGCTTTGCCTCCGCCAGCAGCTCGATGTTCGGGGTGGCGCGCTGGCCGATCTGCTTGACGCCATCGAGATAGCCGCCGAGGAAATCGGGATGGCGGCCTTCCACCATGTAGGTTGTGGCAACCGGCTTCAGGCCGAGGGCGAGCGCGACATCCGCAGCGAAATAGGAAACGGAGGCGACCCGCTGTGCTTTCGCCGGAATGGTGACCGCCACACCGCGATCGTCGATCACGTTGAAGGTGACGGCGTCTTCGGCGGCGGCACCGGCCGCCTGGCCGAGAACGCAGCCAGCAAGAACAACGGCGCCGATCAGCTGCGCGCGTGCGGCTGCAAAAAGCGGGCTGGGCATGGGGGCTCCTCTTGCCATTGCGGTGTCAACGTTGCCGGAGGACGAAAGCCAGCGGGCACCCGCGTCGCCGCATGGCTCGCCGCTTGCGGCAGGCACATGCCGATAACTGCGGAGGGCTTCCTCACGCCGCTGCGGGGCACCGAACCTCAGACCAAGAAAACGCGCGATCGCCATCAACAAACCTCCCGGCATCAGGCTTCCTGCCTTCCAATATGGAGGATTGTTGATATTTATGGTCAAGTTATTTGCAAGCGAAAGGTTCTCACGCCGGCATGAAAAAATTGCAAGCCAAACGGTTCAAGCTTCCGCCGCTCAGCGTGCTGCCGGCTTTCTCGGCGGCGGCGCGCACGGGCAGCCTGACGCTCGCGGCCGCCGAGATGCATCTGACGCCGGGCGCGGTCAGCCGCCAGATCAAGGCGCTCGAAGACGCGCTGGGCACGCCGCTTTTTCACCGCAGCCACAACGCGATTGCGCTGACGGCCACCGGGCGCCAGTTTCTCACCCACGTGAACGGTGCGCTCGCCACGCTTGAGACGGGCGCGCGCGCGGTCAGCCCTGAACGCTCCCGCCTGGTGATCCAGGCGCCGATCACCATCGCACGCCGCTGGCTGATCCCCCGGATCGGCTCCTATCGGCAGGCGCATCCGAGCGAGGATCTCGTCATCCAGTCCCTGGCGCTGGGTGCTGCCGAGCCAGCGGATATCACGATCACCTATCGCCGCTGCGGCGACAGCGACGATCACGCGCTCGCCTTTCTGGTGGACCGCACGCTCGCGGTGTGCTCGCCGCAGTTTTTTGCGCGATCCGAACGCGAGTTCGACGCCCGCGACGTACTCGGCCTGCCGATCCTTCTCGACACCGCCGACGCCTGGTCCTGGCGGCGGTGGTGCGATGCGGCTGCGATCCCTTTCGAACCGAAGGGCGGCAGCATCGGCTTCGACACGGACGAGGCTGCCATCGACGCCTGCATTTCCGGCCTCGGCATCGCCCAGGTCAGCCCGGCCTTCATCGAGAAGGAGCTCAGAAGCGGCCAGCTGATCGCGCTTTGCCCATCGATTTCACCGATCGTCGGGGCGTATGAGATCGCAAGGCGCGCGCTGTCGGGCACGCCGGACAGCTTTTCCACGTGGCTTTCGCAATGGGGCCACGCGGAACTCTAGCCGGGGGATGCCGCTCCGCACGCGACGCCGTCATGAGCGTCGCTTCGGGAGACCGAGGATTTCGCGCACGCCGTTCTTGGTGAAGGGTTGCGCCAGTTGCGCCAGGAAGCCTCGGGCGATCTGGCCCTTGATGCCGATGTCGGTCGAGGACGGACGGTCGGGGTTATAGTACGTGCCGAACAAAAGGTCCCAGACGACGACGTTCTCGCCGTAGTTCATGTTGCCCTCGCGGAGGTCCTTCGAATGATGCCAGCGGTGCAGCCGCGGCGTGCTGAAGAGATAGTCGAAGGGACCTGTGCGCATGTCGACGTTGCAGTGGGTGAGAATGCCCATGAAGGCCGTGACCGCGCCGAGCCACCAGAAAACGTGCAGGGGAGCGCCGAGGCAATAGAGCGGGATCTGGCTCATGGCGATCTTGAACAGCGAATCGGCCACGTGGAAGCGGCCGGTATTGATGACCCAGAGGCGAACGACGCTGTGATGCAGCGCGTGGAACCGCCAGAAGAACAGCTTTTCGTGGGCGATCCGATGCGACCAATAGAGGCCGAATTCGGCGACGACCACCGCAAGCGCCACCTGAAGCACCATCGGCCAATCCGATGGCCAGAGACCAAACTTGAGCGCTGCGAGCGGCTGCAGGATATTGGCGGCATACATGGGAAAGACGGCGGCGATCAGGCCAGCCGCCTGCAGCAGGCCCTTCGTCGCCAGCGTGTGGCCAATGTCGTTCACCGTTTCGCCGTCCGACTGAAGCCAGCCCCGCTCGTAGGGAATGTAGCGCTCGAGAAGAAACAGGATGAAGACGGCGGCCGCGTAGACCGCCACAAATCCGACCATCGGCTTTGCGCTCGCGAACGCGTAGTACGCGCCGAGCAGCCCGCCGAAAAACACCAGCGGCCAGGACAGATACCCAAGCACTAATCTGAAAACCTGTCCAAGCTTCGACACGGTGTCTCTGCGCTCTGCCTTCATCAACGACGCTCCATCCATTCAAGCAGTTCCCGGCATGTGCGCGGCCGGCCGTCGCTGACGCGCCCGTCGCTACATGCATCCAGGCGATGGTCCTCCTCGGACCAGCCGCCTCTTCCATGCCGGTACATGCGCCTGATCTCGGCGCAGGTTCGCGGCGTTCCATCACTTAACCGACCATCACGACAGGGATCGTACAAAGGCTGCACGGTCCGATACGGATTGTCCGCAATCCACATTCCCTTTTCTTCGGCATGACTTGGGCTCGCGCTGAAAAGGATCAACCACATCGGTAAAATGGCCAGGCGCATCGACAACGTCCTTTGTTGAAACGTTGCGCGAGCTTTGCGGGGAGTGGATTGCACCAGCATTGCAGGAGACGGGAAGATGCAATCAGTCGCCTGTGGATGCAACCGCTCATTGACGATGAAAAGAGAATCAATCATTCTCTTTTCATCGTCAATGGAAGCTGGACCGATGCGCGCTCCCAATCCCGAACTCTCGCAACTGGAATCGGACGACTTTTCCGCGCTGGACGCGACCGAACAGGCCCGTCTCGTCTCGACGGATGAAGCCTCGCCGCTCGAACTCGTCGAAGCCGCCATCCGGCGCATCGAGAGGCGCGAGCCGCACGTCAACGCCCTTGCATCCGCGGATTTCGATCACGCGCGCAAGTGCGCCGGCGCTTTTCGTCCGCAAGCGAACATGCCGTTTGCAGGCGTGCCGACCCTGCTCAAGGACCTGCTTGCCTATCCCGGCCATGCGGCCGGATTCGGCTCGCGCCTCTTCAAGGGACAGCCCGCCCAAGCCGGATCGGATTACACGGATGCTCTTGACAAGGCCGGCCTGATCGTCCTCGGCAAGACGACCACATCGGAGTTCGGCCTGCTCGGCACCACCGAGACCCTCGCCCATGGCGCCACGCGCAATCCGTGGAATTTCGCTCTTTCGACCGGCGGCTCGTCCGGCGGTGCGGTGGCGGCCGTTGCCTGCGGCATGGTACCGATCGCCCACGCCTCCGACGGCGGCGGCTCGATCCGTGGCCCCTCCTCCTTCTGCGGGCTACTCGGTTTCAAGCCGAGCCGCAACCGCACGGTGAATGCCGGCCTGCCGCCGGCGATGCCGACGGCGCGGCTGATCAGCGACCATTGTGTCAGCCGCTCGGTGCGCGACAGCGCCGCGTGGTTGGCGGCAACCGAACGGCCGGACCTGACCCAACCATTGCCTGCGATCGACGACATGCGCCGTGGCCCGCAGAAACGACTGCGCATCGGCATTTATCGCCACGATGTCTTTAAGCGCGGCGTGTCCGAAGTGGTCGAGGACGCGCTTAACGCGGCGATCACGCTGTGTACGGCCTTGGGGCACGAGATCGTCGAGTGCACTGGCCCCGACGTCAACGCGCAGGAAACCAGCCGCGCCTTCTTCAACCTGACCGGAATTGTTCTTTCCGGCCTGTTCGACCAGATCGCAGCCGCGATGGGTGGCGCTTTCGATGAGACCTTGTTCGAGCCCTACACGGTCGAGCTCGTCCGCCGGGCCCGGCGGCTACCGGAGACGGCAATCACGGGGGCGATCGGCGCAACGATGAGGGCCGAGGCGAGCGCAAATCAGGCAATCTCCGGCTATGACGTGCTGCTTTCGCCCACCGTCCCCTTCACGGCCTTTCCGCTGGGGACGCGAGGCCCGACCGAAGATCCGGACCAGCTCATCGCCTTTACCGAACGCCTCGCCGGCTTCACCAACGTGGCCTCCTTTGCCGGATGGCCCGCCATGTCGGTGCCGCTTTTCTGGTCGCCCTCGGGGCTGCCGGTCGGCTGCCATTTCGCGGCGGCAGCCGGCGAGGACGCGCTGCTCTTCTCGCTTGCCTTCCAGCTGGAAGAAGCAGCCCCCTGGCAACCAAGGCTCGTCGAGCTTGCAGGAAGGCTCGCATGCCCCAGCGCCTGAAGCAGGAAGTGCGTGAGCGGCTGCTTGCGGCTGCGGCTGCGGTGTTTGCCGAGCAAGGCTTCGAGAAGGCCCGACTTGCCGACGTGGCGGAACGGGCAGGCACCAGCTCGAGCAACATCTACAAATACGTCGCCGACAAGGAAGCGCTGTTTTACGAGATCGTGACACCGGAGCTTGCCGGGCAATTGTTGCGCCTGCTGCGCGCCCGCGTGCGGGAACTGCGGTCAGTTGGCATCTGGCTGGAGGCCGATGCTTCCGGATCCGAGCATGCCCGGGCACTGCTGTCATTCTGGATCGAACAGCGGCTCGCGGTGCTGATCCTGCTTCGCGGCGCCGACGGCACGCGCTACGCCCATGTCCGCAAACTGATGATCCGGGAGATGGTGCGGCTGGCTTCGCGCTACCTGACCGACAAGGGCGACGAGCAAGCCCTGACGCCGCTGATGGGCTTCATGCTCGAGCGAACCTTCACCCGAACGCTGGACACCATTGCCGATACGCTCAGTGAATACCGTGACGCTCCGTCCATCCAGTCGGCCATAGCACTCTTCTGGCGCTATCAGCTTGCGGGGCTGCAATCGCTTCTGGACCCGGACGCGCCGGGCGGCGATCGTCAGGCCTTCGCCGGCCCCGATCAATCGTCCGAGTAGCGCTCCTCGCGCCACGGGTCGCCACGCATGTGGTAGCCGTTGCGCTCCCAGAAACCAGGCATGTCACCTTCGCGAAAGTCGATGCGCGTCAGCCACTTGGCACTCTTCCACAAATAGAGATGCGGAACGACGAGCCGCATCGGCCCGCCATGGGTACGGCCGATCGGCTGGTCCTCCC